>JASJEA010000106.1 GCA_030064935.1 Crocosphaera sp.
CGTAACACCACTAGATCCAGATCCCCCCCCTGGATTAGTAAATTCTATTGACCCGATTGTGCCATAGGTTCCAGGTTCTAAGGCTTGCAATGGTTCAAAAATTTCATCGTAAAGAACCGCATAGTCATTTTCTTCATAAATAAAAGAAGAATCGGTTAATTTTAAATCCGCAGAAACATCTTCTAAGATGGCAATTAATTCCCCTCTGGCTGCCAATCCGGGGTCGTAAACAATGTCTGCGTTAACCTTTCCATCACTGGTAGTATAGAAATCTAAAAGATAATTGTCTGGGTTTCCATTAAGTTCAATACTATCTTCACCGACAGTAAAATCAACAATTAATCCATAGTCTTCTTCCCCGACAGAAGTGGGATCATTATCAACATAATAAACTCGATTTTGATCCCCTAAAACGAAAGTATCTTCTCCTTCATCACCCCTTAAACTATCTTTCTCTGATGTTCCAAAACCTGATCCAGGATCAACCCCAACAATTACATCTTCTCCTGCACCTCCAGAGACTATATCATCTCCTTGATGACCAAAGAGAATATCATTCCCTTCGTCACCATTTATAATGTCATTCCCCTCATTTCCAGAGATAGCATCATCCTTACTTAATCCTGATATTTGATCATTACCATCACGGCCATCAATAACATCAGTTTGCTCTGTTCCAGTAAGACTATCATTTCCATCAGTTCCTATGGTAATTATAGAATGGGGACTATCAATGTTTACAGTAGGAAATTCATCGATTAAGGGGACAGAATAGTTAACAATAGGCATAAGGTTCTCCTCCAACCAGGAATATACTTGTTCTACAAGGGCAAAACAAATATAAATTCTAACTTAATTAATAGTGATAGTGGATAGAGAACAACAAAAGGTTTTGCTTTGACTTTCAAGCCTTTACAGCTTGAGTCTATAAGCTAACCCATTAATTTAAAAATGTCAACAAACAAAATTCTTTAGTGTCATTTTATAATCTGGTAAGGAAAATCCTTTAGGATTGCAAGGGAGCAAAATCATCTAGAAAGCCATTACCAAAAACCCCGTTTCCCACTGGGCATAACTGTACGCCAATTGGTTTTTGCGACTGATAATTGAGCCTCAGTAATTCGAGCAGAACTCAGATCAACGCCACACAGATTAGCACCTTGTAAATTAGCATAAGTTAAATTAGCCCCAAACAAATTGGCCCCTCTTAAATCGGCTCCATTTAGGTTAGCATAACCCAAATAAGCTTCACTAAGATTAGCATTTTTCATCACTGCATTACTTAAATCTGTTCTTCCTAAATCAGCGCGAGATAACTCAGCCCCTTGAAAATTAATACGATTTAATTTGGAATCATAACAGTTAATTCCAGGCAAAAAAGCTTTAGCCAAATTTAATTCCTTTAATTCCTGATGGGTAAAATCTCTACGGCCTTTATCATAGGCTTCCAATAAGGTTTTTTCTTGCCATTTTTTCTTCTTTTTCTTCGGTATTGCTGAGGAAGATGACGCTTTAGCCTTCCCACGGCGACGACTAGAAGCTTCCCCTTGAGCAATGTTATAACTGACACTCCCTGGGGCAGCAACACCCCCCTTGACTTGTGTAGAAACTGGTTGATTAATTTCCGTAGACACCGATGACATTGCGCTACCCCTAGGAAATTGGGTACTCATGCGACCAATACTTCCTGTGGCAGAGGAACTGACTAAACCGGTACTAACGGAAGAATTAGGATTAGAGGAGGACTGAGCCGAAGTCTTAAACCCTGTAATCATAGTAGTCATGCTATCTTGCATCCCTTCTTCATAAGGAGCCATAGCCATTGCGTCTAATACTTCTTGGGCTGATTTGTAGCGATGTTTAACCGATACTTCCAACATCTTCTTAAGCACCTTCGCCAAAGAATCACTAATATCCACATAGGGTTCCCAAGCAATCTCTCCGGTTTCAGGATCACAGCCAATATCCTTGGGAGTTTTTGCCGTCAGGAGGTAAACACAGGTAACACCCACCGCATAGATATCACTTGCGTACACAGGGCGCATGGCCATTTGTTCAGGGGGAGCAAACCCTGCTGTTCCCACAGCAAAAGCTGTAAAGGCAGTTTGCGTATTATTTGCCACCATAGAGTTAACCTGATTTTTCACCGCCCCAAAGTCAATTAACACCAATTTTCGGTCTTTTTGAGAACGGATAAGGTTAGCCGGTTTAATGTCACGGTGGATGACTTTTTGAGAATGAATATATTGCAGAATGGGGAGAAGTTCCGTTAAAAATTGCTGAATTCCTGCTTCGCTAAAGGGCCCTTTTTTTTTCACCTCTTGATGGAGGTTATAGCCTTTGACATATTCTTGAACCAGATAAAATTCTTTATTTTGTTCAAAATAATCTAATAATCTAGGAACCTGGGGATGATTTCCCACTTTACCTAAAGTTTCTGCTTCTCTTTCAAATAACTCCTTAGCCATTTTATAGACTTGAGGATCATCAGTGGCTGGGCGTAGCTGTTTGACAACGCAGATAGGGTTTCCAGGAAGGGCAAGATCCGCCGCCCCAAAAGTAGCCCCAAAGCCACCTTTACCGAGAATACCTAGGGGTTGATAACGTTTGTTTAATCGTAGCTGGGAACCGCAAGATTGACAAACCGCAACATTATTGGGGTTTTTGGGTTGGGCGCAAGATGGGTTTACACAGTAGCTCATTCACTCTTACCGATGTCACATTATGGACTTTGACCGATAGGATACAAAAAGGGGTCAAGATAACCCTGGCTGGGTTATCCAGTTTTAATATTCCCCAATTTGGTCTGAAAGTAACAATTGAGGAAAAATGAAAGATAAATGGGATAAAATGGTTGAGATTATAGGATTTGCGTATTGGTAGTATTCAGGAGAACTTTTCATAATGAGTCTAGCTGAGCAAGTTGATGGGATTATCAGCAATTGAACTCAATCTTGATGAAGTGAACTACCGAAGAAATGAAGATATTTGAGTACAAAATGGTCAGAGGAGATGTGAATTTGAACAAAAAGAATTTGAATGGCAAGATTTAGTTGATTCTGCCATTCAAATTTTGGAAAATATAGATAATGGGTAAAATATACCAATCTCCCATTGTAATGGGAGATTATCTTGATGAGATACTGAAACTTCTAGTCAATAGAAATGGTTTGAGGTCCACCCCCATTATCCTTGCTACTCTCAGTGTAGTTAAAGTCTGTCATTCCTTGTTCTTGCAGCCAACTTTTTAAGGGATCTTCTGAGAGTTTGAGTTTAAGTGTCCCTGACACCAAACCACCAGCAAAGGCTAGGGGTTGTTGCAAAAATTCTTTGAGAATGGGTTGTAATTCATCAAGAAACATGATATTCCTCCTCTTGTAGTTTCGGTAGCATTATGGGTTCATCATCTCCTCTTAAATGTTAAATGAATATTCGATTCAAAACCATTGATGAATATAGTCGTCTAAATAAGTTAAAGAGTTGTTGTCTGGTGAAGGTTGTTGCTGATTCATCCAGACTTGTTCGGCAGTATTATTTTTTATAGACTCATCATGGTTTGGTTGGATTTGTTCACTGATGGAGTGTTTGGGTTGTAACCATTTAGGCAGTGTAAGATTCATCATGATGAGATTCTGATTAATTACTTAGATCCTCAGTTTATCCTTCATGGTATTACCAATACGCCCTCCATCTGACTCATCCTGTTGGGTTAGTTGCTATTGCGCAATAGTAAAATTTAATTTGCCATCTTTTCCCATATAATACAAAATCCGCTTTAGAAAGTAGATAATCATCTTAAGAAGACAGAGGGAGCAGGGGAAGCAGAGGAGGCAAGGGGAGAAAGAATATTACTCTACGATAATAAGCGGATCTGGTATAAATTTCTTTCTTTCTTCCCCATCTGCCCAAAATTGCTCTTTAAAACCTCTTGAAATTTGCTTCATTCTCTTAACTTGTCACGAATGCTTAAGCAAGTAGATTAATCCTAACCAGTATTTTCTTATAGTAACTGGCTGGAATTGCTGCATTTATTTTTCAATTGTATAAATTCTAATTTAGCTTTAGATATAAAATCAGAAATTTTCTTTTTGTCTTTTAAACCCTCTTTGTTTTTCAATCCTGAGTTAGCATCTACACCAAAAGGATTTACTTTTCTTATAGCATCAGCAATATTATCAGGATTTAGACCTCCAGCCAGAATCACCTTACATTTTGTCTGCTCCACGATATTTTTACTAATATTCCAGTCATGAGTAAGTCCAGTTCCTCCAACTCGACCTTCTTCCATATTGATAGTGTCAACAATAAAAGCATCTACATAATCTTCAAAAACCTCAATATTTTGATGAGTTTCAAGTTGATTGGCGTGAAGACTTTTGACAATTTTAATATAAGGAATTTTTTCTTGGAGACGAATAACTGTATCAAGTTCACAATTTGAGTGAATTTGTATAGTAGTCACACTAATATAAGTAGCTAAATTATAAATTTCTCGCCAATCTTTGAGATGAGTTACTAAAACTGGAGATGTATAAGGTGGACAAGCTTTAGTTATTTTTTTAGCTAAATCCTCTGAAATAAAATCTTCTGAGTAGTGTCTTTTTCCTACCAATAACCCAATAGCATCAGCACCCTGCTCTATAGCTAGACAAGCATCTTCCACTGTTTTGATTCCACAGATTTTTATTCGCATTAATATTTATCCTCTTTTGAAGATTTTATAATGTACTGGCTCCAAAGTATCAATCTTTTGTCTCAAAATTAAGACCTAGAGATGACCATTTTAGAAACCATTATTTCAAACATTCTCTCTACAGAGTTTTCTGAAATAGATCCATAAACAAGTAAAACAGCTAAAATGATGATAGTGAATAGTGTAGCTACTATTAGACTAACTTTTTCATAAAACGCCAACACAACTATCATTATACAAAGTACAAGTACAAAAGTCACAAATCCTATTGTTTTTCGACTTTGTTCTGTTTTTATGTTATTTTTGTCTTGTTTGAATTCTTTTTCTATATTATTTAATTTTTGTTGTAGTCTTTGTTGGGCAAACTGCTCTACATCACTAGGTAATGAAGATGGAGGAAGCGAAGGAAATGTTCTAATCTCTGGTTGGTGAACCAGTACAGCTACTAATCCTCTAATAGTTTTAGCTGTAGCCCATGATATAGCCCTAGTACCAGGAAAACCATAGTTATTAATATCCGTACATAAGTTCAGCCCAATATACATTAATGTGTCTTTAGTTCTCACCTTAACAGTTGTACGATCTTCAACATAAGGATTTGGATTGATAATTCTTAGATATAGTGCAGGATTATTATGAGAAAACATATAATTTCCAGAAGCATTAAGATTTTCAGGCTCAAGTTTAACCAATTCTGAAGTCCAACTTAGTATCTCATTTCTTTGTTGATTTACCCAATCAATTCCTTTTTTGATATAGTTTATATCTCTAGACCTATTATGTGTAAGAAGAGAGTTCTTATCTTTTTGCAATCTTAGAGTCATAGTTTCAATTGCATAAAGAGTATGTGATACTAATAGAGAACCATAAGAGTTTCCAAAAGAACCGTCTTCTCTGAAATTGCGAAGTGTTTCAAGATAGCCAAATCCTCGATCAATAGATTCTATTAAATTCGTCCGAACAGTATCCCTTCGATCATAAAAAATATTAACTAAAGCTTGTAGACATAAGCAAGTAGGAAAGAGTTCGCTTCCTTGTCCATCTTGAGCTTTATATCCCCATCCTCCATTATATCTTTGAGCATTTTTTAGCCATGTTAACCCAGCCTGAATACTCGTCGATTCTTCGTCTGATCCTGCTTCTACTATTAAATTGAGGGCAAGTAAGGCATATGCTGTTCTCAAAGTATCGGGAAAACGGATTTCATGATTATTCCTGTGTACAATTTTTGTCCACGAACCACAATCAAGTTCACCTTGACAAGTCTCTTTAGAAATAGATGCTTGTTGAGCAATAATAAAGTCAACTCCATCCTTAATAATTTTATCCCTTTCTATTTGTGTAAATGGCAAATAATCAAATGACTGCTTTAACGCTAAAATAACTTCACTCGTATTCAAACAGTTAGGATCTTTTCCTTGATACTCCCCAAAACCACCATTCTCTTTGCCTTGCTGGTGCTGAATTTGCTGTAACCATCTAGAAGAATTTTGTATATATTGACTTATTGTTGGTCTTACATTAGTTATATTTGTATTCATTGCCTTCAACCTCCGTGACAACTATAATTCCCTTTTTAGAAAATAATAGTAAAATCCTATAAAATTTGTAGAGTTCATCTTAATTGCTTACAACTATAAAAATATAGTTGTTCTAATTAACATTCTCGTGATTAACAACTCCCGACATACACTTATCTTTAATAACTATATTAACTGAATAAGAGAGATTGATCATAATATTTTTACTAAAGTATAAACTTGATCGAATAATTGTGAAGTCTACCCAATTCTCCAGGCAAAAAGTAGCTAAAACTAAGATAGAAGCCTTCTAGATTTTGACCTGACTAGATTTGAGACTTTTGTTCCTCACGGCACAATAAGTAGGGTTAAAAGCAAGTCCAGAGAGGTTTTTCTCTGTTTCTCTACTCTAAACAATGGTTAGCAAACAGAGAGCTTGTTGAGAATGAACAATAATGATAATCTTTGCAAAGGGGAGAGAGCCAGTAATTTTTTTGAACAACAGTCCTTAATTCAACCTGTTCTTTGTCTCTTAACAAACAAAGTTTGGCCTCGTTAACAATGCCTTACTTGGTTTGGAAAGGGTTTTTGACCATTTGTTTCTCTACTTGTTGGGTTAATTTATCTAATTCCATAATTTCACCCTCACTTAGTCGCCAACCCATTGCTCCTAAATTTTGCTCCATTTGTTGACAATTTTTTACCCCAGGAATGGGAATAAAACCTTGACAAATACACCAATTAATTGCTACCTGTGCCATTG
Source organism: Crocosphaera sp. (assembly GCA_030064935.1). Classification (GTDB taxonomy): domain Bacteria; phylum Cyanobacteriota; class Cyanobacteriia; order Cyanobacteriales; family Microcystaceae; genus Crocosphaera. The sequence goes on from JASJEA010000106.1 coordinate 6,977, forward strand.
TTTTTTGTCGATAATTAGCGATTTCTTCTAATCCTTGTAATAAAGGGCCAATTTTCGGTAACATTTGTCTAAAAAATACGCCCCGAAACCCCTTCGGAACTGTTCCTTTTTCTTGATACTTTCCTGTTAATAATCCTAAGGCCAAAGGACTATAAGCAATCAATTTTATCCCCAATTCATCACAAACCTCTTTAACTCCTAATTCTGTGACAGGATAGGTAGACAATAAAGAATACTGTATCTGTAAACTGACAATAGGAATATTTCTCTGTGCAAACCGTTTAACTACTTGTTTAAGTCGTTTGGGTCCATAGTTAGACAAACCAACCCCTTTGACTAAACCCTCCTCATACAAGTCTCCTAAGCCATCTAATAAGGGCCATTCTTGCCAAGGAAAATAATTGGCCGTTGGCCAGTGCATTTGAACTAAATCAATATTTCTTCCTAATCTTTGGGCTGAAGCTTTCCCTGCTTTAACCATCGCTTGACGAGTCAATCGCCAAGGATAAGCGGCTAACTTAGTAGCAATACAGATATTATCCCGATTCGGACCATTATACCTTTGGGAAAATTGTCCCAGTAAACTCTCACTGCGTCCATTAAGTTTTCCTGTACCGTAGGAATCCCCTGTATCAAAAAGAATGACACCGTTACTGAGTGCTAAATTAAACACTTGCTCTAGTTGGGCATCCATGCTTTGATCGTAACCCCATAATAGGCGATTTCCCCACGCCCAAGTTCCACATCCCATCTGAGACAGTAATAGAGAAGAATTAACAGAAATTAGGGTTTCTGGGGTATTATTGGGGGGTTGCGTTGTCATCGCTTATCAATTTTTTTTGGACTTACTGGGTCAAAGAATCCTATCATGTTTTAAGACCTCTGCGTATTTTTAGGGAATCTTGCTGAAAATTTTATTATTCAAATTAGGGGTTCTTCATGAGTGATAAAATTCACTTTTTCTCTGGCATTACCTCACTGCCATGACAATTAAAAGTAGAGATAATTCTGAAATATTCCGTCAACTAAAGTGAGGCAACTACCATGATTAATTTATCTGATCGCGAAGTTAGAAAAAAATTTTTACAGTGTAACTATTCTGTCTTATCTAGTTGTTTCTGGCATTTTCGTCAACAACAAGGAGAAGGATTATTGGTTGTGATTGTTGACGAGTATGATGGGACAATTAAACTAGAGTACGCAACAGAGCTATCGGCTCTATTTTCTAAGAAAACATTAAATAAAAAGGTTTACCCTAAGTTAAGCTCTTATAATTATACCCAAGAGTTATTAGTAGGCTTTCAACTCAAACAAGAAAGAAGAGCTAACAAAGATAACTGTATTTTACATTCTGTTGGTTCGAGTAATTTTCCTGTTAAAGTGGCGGCAGAATTAGCCAATATATTATTCCAAAATCTCCAAGCCGAATCTGAGTTATGTGTAGCATAATTAATAATAAAGTAGGTAGCTTGCATGAGATGAAAATCTTTGATTTATTGCCCAATATGCAAAGATACAAAGCAAAAATATAAGACTTAGCTTACCGATAAAACTACCTACTACTTTTACTTCTCAGTTAACGACGAGGATTAGAAGCTTCTACTAAGAAGTGATCGCCATCTTTTTCATAAACTAAGACTTGTTCACCCCTAGTTAATGAGGTACTGGGATGATGAAATCTTAACTTCGTTTTATTTGATAATTCCACAAACAAAACACTTCCATTAGGACCTGAAACAATCCCAGTAATAGTACCTACTTCATAAGAAGAATTTTGTAAAACTGTTTCAGAATTGACTCTATTGCTTGAATTAGGTTGTTCAGTTGATTGAGCAGTGGTTAGTTTTGCAACAGAGACTAAAGCTATAATTGAAATCATAGCCACTAAAAATCTATTCATTTAATTGTCCTCAATGACACACTTTCTGAGGTAACTTAACCGTTTTCAAACCTCAGACTTAACGATTATTTTCTTCTCTTCCACTGTAGAATTAACGCTAAAAAAACGCTATAAAAACAAAATAAAATTGATAATTAACTCATGGATACTTAATCATCAATTTAGGTTTTATATTAAAAACTGTAGTAGTAAATTTTAATCTCAACTCCCAAGACTCAACTTGACCTGAGTTCGAGCTAAGGAAATTCGGAGACAACTTAACTTAAATCATCAGTCTTAAACCGAACTCAGATTAACTTGCATCAGTCCCGGATTGACCGTAAGCTTGCCAAGCTAAGTCCAATAAACCATTAACAATTGCAACCGCTACCACCGAGCTCCCCTTCGGTCCACTCACTGTAATATGAGGAACTTGGGCATCATGTAACCGTTCTTTAGCAACATCTGCCCCAACAAAACCAGCAGGGGTTCCAATGACTAACGCTGGTTTAATATTTTCTTCTTCGATTAACTCCACTAAACCTGTCAAAGCGGTTTGAGACTCCCCAATAACAAAAATAGCTTCGGGATAGCGTTTAGCTAAGGTTTCTATTCCCCAAGCGGTTTGCGTTTTCGTTTTTTGGGGACGGGTAATGGTTTGGGTACTACAATAAACTGGGTTGGCAAAAGTATCTTGAAGATTGGGTACAATACCGACTTGTACCATTGGGACATCAACGACTAACGTACTACGGGCTGCTAAAGCGGCAGCCCCCAGAGATAATGCCCCGTCAGAAAAGCGAAGCAAGGAAAGATATTCAAAATCAGCCGTTTGATAAATCACTCGACGAACAATCTCATATTCAGCCGGAGAAAAAACCGTTGGGCCAATTTCTCTATCAATCATTGCTAGACTTTGGGCATCAGTAATGTGCCATTCCATAATTTTAGTTAGTAAAATTGAATCATTTGGGAAATTAGCTATGGCAGAACACAGGAGGCAAGACTTCTTTGTGACTTATTTTCAGGGCTCTCGGCTTTCTTAACCTATGGTTCTACTTTTACCATTTCCCAATTGATGTTAAGTATTAGGATTAGAGGCTGGAGGTTGACTTAACAAGGGAGATAGATAAGCAACCAACACTCCCAAAGCAAAGCCCATCACGTTACGAAAGACCGGCAACCAATCAGAGGTTCTCGTGACCACTGGACCAATACCAAAAGCAATAAACAGAATTCCCCATAAGGGTGAAATAATCAGAACCCATTGCCAAGCAAAGACTTGATCAGATTTACGGGGCGTTCCTGCAAAACCAAAAACAAGACCACCGACAATAGAAGTCACTAAAGTCAAAATCCATTGTTCTCTGGGTAAACCAGGAACCACACCACATCCTCCTTTGACTAAACAGCCTTTAACCGTTCCGAGGGCGTTCATAATAGCGGTATTTTCACCATTGTCCCGCACATAATACATATTACCAAAACGCGCTTGTAATTCGATCCAGAACGTTCTGGGGAGTAATGCGTAGACATCATCACCAATACTGAAGGAGAGAATGTTCCCGCCCCGAGAATCGGCTACTAAAAGGATACTTTTATCATCTAATCCCCAAAAATTAATCACTGCACGACCAGGAGAACGATCATACTGAGTCAACACTCGAATTCTCCAGCCTGTTTCTTCTTCAAAGGTTTTTATATCCCCAATCAAGGATTCTTCTTGCCTCTCTGGGAGGAAATCGGCTAAATCAACAACAGGAGTTACAGTATCGGGTAATAATTCCGGATTATTAACAGCAAAAGCAGGTGAAGGGGAAATAACGACAAGAGCAACACTGAGAATAGAGATAATTAAGGAAGTGAGTAAAGATTTTAGGCTATGTTTTTGCATCGGATACGACTATCTAAGAGATGATCAACAGTTAAATAAATATTAATCAATTTTATATTTATTTACATTTTTTGTGAATATTCTCAGAAAGAATATATAATGTACGGTTTTAGTTTCACTTTTTTTTAGAATACTATTTCATATCGAAGATTTTGGAACATAATACGAGTAGCAATAAAGCTAATACGATTTATTGCGTCTTTTACCCTTATATTTATCCTTTTCTTCGTAATTATCCCATTTTTATCCTAATTCTTTTTTGATCCTTGATCGTGTAGAACATACCCTAGATAAACACCACATCAACATTTTTGACCTTAGTAGTTTGGAGCCTGACCATTTAATCTCTGTTTTTTTGCCAGATTGCTCTACACGATGGGAAAGCCCGAAATAGGACTGAAATTGCCTTAAGCTATGGTGTTTTTTCTGCCATTTACCAGATTTTGACTGGTAACGGGTGACATAAGGAAACCCATTAACCAAGAATTTCTGAAATGGGAATGTTTTATAGATGATTAAGCTTTTAAGCGGCGTGCTAAACTGAAAATCCTTAAATGCTCTATGATACGACTGTATTTATGGTGTAATACTCCTCTGGGCTACAGGGCAAACACATCTAAAATATAGACAGAATTAAGGTATAATGGAGTTGTGATTTGAAATTAGAATTCTAATTTCAAATTTGTTGCCTCTCTCTCTTCCTTTCTTGCCAAGAGCCTCATTAGCTGCAAAACTTTGTTTTTTAGTAAACAAACTGTTACAGGTGAGAGATAATGAGAAAAAGCCCGTTTTAATGAGAGAGCATGAAATTACGTCCAAAAATCACCCTCATTGACCATTTTGAGAAATTGAGTGATCCAAGGGTTGAGCGTACTAAAGACCATAAACTGATTGATATTCTCGTCATAGCCCTGTGTGCCATGATCTGTGGGGCTGATAACTTTGTGGCCATGGAAACTTACGGAAACTCAAAATACGAATGGTTAAAGCAGTTTTTGGAATTAAAGAACGGAATTCCCTCTCACGACACTTTTGCACGAGTGTTCGCTCGAATTGACCCAGATGAATTTGAGCAATGTTTTCGAGATTGGATAAGTTCAATCACAGAACTGATGCCAGGAGACGTGGTTAATATTGATGGAAAAACAGTAAAGCATTCAGTTAATACTGCAGTTGGGAAAAAAGCGATTCATTTGGTAAATGCTTGGGCATCCGAACAAAAATTGGTTTTGGCGCAACAAAAAGTTCATGAACGAACGAATGAAATTACTGCCATTCCTCATCTCATCAAAGCGTTAGAGCTTAATGGCTGTTTAGTAACAATTGATGCGATGGGGACTCAAACCGATATTGCTGAACTTCTACACTCAAAAGGTGCTGATTATTGTTTGGCACTAAAAGGCAATCAAAGAGGTTTGTTCCAAGAAGTCGAAGAAGTATTTAATAATGCTCAAAAGACTGAATGGATTGGGATTGAACATAGTTTTTATCGAACAGTTGAAAAAGGGCATGGTCGCATTGAAACCCGTCGTTATTGGACATTTTCTGCGGAGTTATTGAGTCAAAATACTGATAAATGGTCAGGACTTCAAAGTATTGGTATTGTTGAAGCTGTCCGTAAAATGGGAGATAAAACAACAACGGCTACACGCTATTATCTCAACAGTTTTGCCAGTGATGCAGAACGATTAGCGATCGCTGTTCGCAGTCACTGGAGTATTGAGAATAACCTTCATTGGGTTTTGGATGTGGCTTTCAATGAAGATGATTGTCCAGTGCATAAAGACAATGCTCCTGAGAATTTAGCCCGATTGCGACAGATATCCCTTAATCTCTTATCTCAAGAGAAAACTGCCAAAATAGGGGTGGCGAATAAACGCCTCAAAGCTGCCTGGGATGATAAGTATCTTGCCAAAGTTTTAGGAATTTAATAGTAGCGATCGCCTAATAATAATGGCTAAATACATTCTCAAAACAATCTTGGTTTGAGATTAGCAGTTATGTTGCTCATTTTTTTTCTAAATGGTTTTATTACTCACATCTTGCACCTGACGAGACAAAGTTGCAAACCATGTTTATAAAACCAGGGCTTTAGTAACTTTAACCTCCTGATAAGAGAAAGGAGTAAAATGTGAGGAAGAAGTAAAACTAATGCTTCTTGAGCCGAGTCATACCAATCTAAATTATCAAAATTATTATTGTGTAAATAGGTCAAATATGCTAATATATAAGAAAGAAAAGAAAGAATTAACCAACGATAAACGCCTAGCAAAGTTTTTTGTCCGAAACAGTGGAGACTAAACTGATGTTTTGCGGTTTTAAAGAAACCTTCAATTTGCCACCGATATTTTCCCCATCGGATAATAGTTTTGCCCTTCATCGGCTTAGTAGAAATAACAAATCTTTTAACTCTTTTCCCGTTTCGTTTTAGCCAAACCCATGATAGAAATACAGGAAAGTTTAAGCCGTTTAGATAAACTTGTTGTCCGCGAGTTTTCAACTCAGAAACTTTACGTCCATCGGTTAATGTTCTGGTATTAGGGATTCCTAGAATTCCATGATGATTAAAAGAATCACTACGAATTTTTTTGAGAAATTGAATAGTTCCAAATGCGGTGTCTCCTAAAACATAAATTTGGAAATATTTTGTTAAAATAGAAGGTAATGTATTCAGTAATTTTAAAGCCAATTGAGATGGCGATGGAGTGCCTTTACCTCTATAAACCCTAAAATTCCAGGGTATTCGCCAATTTCCTATAACTAAGTAAAGAACAACAATATGTAAACCTTTTTTATGATTATAGACTCGAACTAAATCTTTTAGATGAGGAAACTTCCCAACTTTTTCTAAGGTAGTTAAATCTATGATGACTTGTAAAATGGGTTTTCTTCCTTTTCGTCTTTCGGATAAAACAAGATTCAAAATGAAAGAACGAATGGTACGTATCAAAGAACGAGTTGGCCAATTATAATGATTTAAAAAGCGACTAATAGCACTTTCTGATTTGGTTTGACAATGATGAGGAACTGCATTTCCTTGTCCATCTAATAATAATCCTA
>JASJEA010000107.1 GCA_030064935.1 Crocosphaera sp.
TTTTGATTTTAATGGAACAAATTTTAGAAGAATTAGAAGAAGATGGAGTTGAGATATTAACAGCAAAAAATGGGAAGGAAGCAATGGAAATTATACAACGAGAAAACCCCGATTTAATTTTTTTAGATGTAATGATACCCTATATAAGCGGCTTAGAAGTATGTGAAAAAGTCAAAGCAGATAAAAATCTTAACAAAAGTTATGTAATTCTACTGACTGCAAAGGGACAAAGTTTTGATCAGGAAAATGGGATAAATGCAGGGGCGGATCTCTATATGACAAAACCCTTTCGCCCTAGAGAGATATTAGCAAAATCTAAAGAAATTTTACAAATGAATACAGTATAATTAAAATATCTTGATATTTATACTTTTGCCTTACTATGATTCAGGTTAAATTAAAAAAGCTACTCAGAAAACCTGAGATTACCACGTTGTTAGATAATTTTACGCATACCCTAAAGACATCATTTTTTATTACTGATGCCAATAACACCGTAATTTGGGGTCATAGTAATGAGGAGTTTAATTATCATTATCCCTTGGTGGTTGATGGTAAAATTTTGGGGGAAGTTTATGGACAAGAAGACAATATTACTCCCATCTGTCAAATGTTGAACTATATACTCAACCAGGAACTTGAAAAAAGAATCTTAGCGGCTGATACGTTAGAAAAATACGAAGAAATTAACTTTTTATACGACATCTCTCATAAGATTTCTAGCTGTTTAACCCTTGAAGATATTATGCAAGTGGTTCGAGAAGAAACACATAAACTAATTCAAAATCATCAAATTTCCTTTATGTTTTTAAATGAGCTAGGAGAATTAGAGATTTTTTCTTACCAAGGAGAAAAATTTTCTAAAAGCAAAGGAACTATTCAAAGTATTGCCGGTCATGTCTTACGTTCTGGCGAAGCAGAAATGGTTAATAATGTCCACGAAGATCCTCGATATATTGCTGAAAATGCTGATATAAAATGTCTAATTTGTGCGCCTCTGAAAGTACAAAATCAAACTATTGGAGTGATTAAAATTAGTCACTATGAACCGATTAAATACACCAGCGAACAACTAAAGCTCTTTACCTCACTAACTTCTCAAGCTGCAGTTGCTATCCAAACGGCTCAATACTATGATCAATTAAAAGAATATTCTCAAACCTTAGAAAATAAAGTAATTGAAAGAACCGAAAAACTAGAAATATATAATCAAAAATTACATCAGAAAAATCAAGAATTGCAAGAAGTAAAAGAAAAATTACAGTATTTAGCCACCATCGATGAACTCACTCAAGTGTACAATCGACGTTATTTTAATGAATACTTAGAGAGAGAATGGAAAAGATTAGCCAGAGACAGAAGGTTTATGTCTTTAATTTTATGTGATATCGATTATTTTAAACTTTATAATGATTGTTATCTGCACCAAGCTGGAGATAAATGTTTATATAGAGTAGCTCAATATCTTAAACAAACAGTTAAACGTCCAGCCGATGTGGTGGCACGTTTGGGAGGAGAAGAATTTATCATTATTCTTTCAGATACTAATCTTTTAGGTGCGGAAAAAGTAGCTGAAACAATATGTTCTGGGATTGAAAGTTTAGCCATTCCTCATGATTGTTCCCTTTGCAGTTCTTATGTTACCCTAAGTTTAGGGGTGGCCACTACCATACCCACTAAAGACGTGCTACCTGAAAAGTTAATTCAAGCGGCAGATACGGCGCTTTATGAAGCGAAAGAAAAAGGACGAAACTGTTCATATTCTTTTGAGTTTCGCCCCTCCGTTTTATAAGCTCAAAGTTCATGGATTTAGCTGTTGCCACTCAATTAGCGATCGCCCTAATTTTAGGGTTAATTATTGGCTTGGAAAGGGGTTGGAAAACCCGTGAAGATCCTCATGGGCAGGGAGATGGAGGGATTCGTAACTTTGGTTTAAGTGGGCTATTTGGAGGGATTACAGCAGTCTTAGGGGCTAAATGGGGGATCGGGATCTTAGCAGTCGGGTTTATGGGTTTTTCGATTTTAATCGCTACTTCTTATGTATTAACAGCACAAAAATCGAAAGATTACGGAACTACTACAGAAATAGCCCTTTTAATGACCTTTCTCTTAGGAATAATGGTGGTTAGTGGTTGGATGATCGAAGCAGTAGCGATCGCAGTTATTATGGCTTGGTTATTGGGGTTAAAAAAGGAACTAAATCGTTATTTATTGTTATTAAAACGGCGAGAACTAATTGCCACCTTACAGTTATTATTAATTGCCTCTGTTTGTTTACCGCTTTTACCCAATAATAATATCGGTCCTTGGCAAGCCATAAATCCTCGTTCAATTGGCTTATTAGTATTATTAATTTCAGGTATTTCTTATCTGGGTTATTTTTCCATTCGCATTTTAGGCAATAAAATGGGTTTATTATTAACGGGATTTTTTGGAGGAATTGCTTCTTCTACTGCTTTAACTTTATCCTTTTCTCGTATGGCAAAAACTCGTCAAGATATTACTATTTTGTTAGCGGCGGGCATTGCTTTAGCCAATGGAATGATGTCCCCTCGTTTACTCATAGAAATTATGGTAGTAAATGGGAGTTTAGCACAACAATTGCTCTTACCTTTATTGGTATTAGGAATGACTCCTCTTATTTGTGCTTTTGTATTGATTTGGCGGTTATCTCCCTCTAAGTCAACAACCTCAATTAAAATCTCAAACCCCGTTGAATTAGGGGCTGCAATACAATATGCTCTATTATTGGCTATTTTGTCTGTATTAGTGCTGGCTGTGCAAGATTGGTTTGGTGAGGGAGGGGTTTATCTTTTATCTGCTATTTCAGGCTTAGTTGATGTCGATGCTGTTGGTATTTCCTTAGCTCGGTCCGCTAATGATACCATTGCTTCAGAGGTAGCAATCATGGGAACTTTATTAGCAGTCACTATGAATACCATTGTCAAAGTGGGAATGACAGCTATCATCGGCGGTAAAAGATTAGCCTATTGGTGTGCAGGAATTCTTTTTGCTTCCTTAGGGCTCACTATGATTGTTATGGTGGCTAACATTTGATTTATCTGAAGAAGAGATGATCAAAACAATCTACCATCTCTTCTTGATTGAGAGTTATAAGCCAATTTGTTGAATCAACTCTTGCACAATAGCTAAATTGACTGTATCTCGAATAATAATGAAGATACCTAAACTAAGAAGTAAAACCAACCCAGTTTGCATTATACCTTCTTGAAGCTTCAGAGGTAAGGGTTTGCCCAGTAATCCTTCGATTAATAGAAATACCAATTGCCCTCCATCTAAAGCCGGTAACGGAAGCGTATTAATAATGGCTAAATTAATACTAATTAACGCCCCAAATTGAAACAAATTTCCTAAATTATTTTCTGCAATACTGGCCCCATATTCAACTATTTTGACCGGACCTGCAACCTGTTTGGCATTTTCTTGAAAATTACTAATTAATTGCCAAAATCCTTGTAAGGTTAAGGTGGTAATATTTTGATAAGATGAAGCACTGTAGCTAAAAGCCTGTAATACATTTTGAGCGTGATTTAATTGCACATTTGGCAATAATCCTACCCCAATTTTACCCTCGCCTTGTTCGTTTTCTTGGGGAGTGACCATTAAATCTAAAACTTCACCGTCTCGATCTACTTTCAACTGCAAAGGAGTTTCGGCGGAATTCTTAACCTTGTCAATAAATACGGTGGTTGCATCAGAAAACTCTCCCAACGATTGATTATCCACTGAGAGAATGATATCTCCTGCCTCTAATCCTCCTACCATAGCCGCAGAATTTTCATCTACTTGAGGAATCATGAGGCCGGGTTGTAACTCTTGAATACCAATACTGGCAGTTTGTCCAACCAAAAGGAAATAAGCAAAGATTAAATTGGCAATTACCCCAGCACTGATCACGATCGCACGGTCAAAAATAGGACGATTTCGCAGTAAATTGGGATCATCGGGCGCAATGTCACTTTCGGGATCATCATCAGGAAAACCAACAAAACCACCCAAAGGAATAGCGCAAAGGGTGTATTCTGTTTCTTCCCCTTGGTATCTAGCCAAAACAGGACCAAAGCCGATAGAAAAGCGAGTAACATGAATTCCTTGTAACCTGGCCGCTGAAAAATGACCTAACTCATGCACAACAATTAATATGATTAAAACCGAGATCGCCGCCAAAACTGACATAATAAACTAATCAATTATCGAATATTTAACATTTGTTTATTTTAAGACATCTTTATATACTTACGTGAGAAAAGTTGGAAAAGATCGAGAGAAATTAAACCCCAAAGCGATCTATCGAGGGCAATTCAGCTTAGAATAATGCAGTGAAACATTTAGCCTATGGACATTTTAGCGATTCACTTGGATTTATATTCGCTAAAATGTCTGCTTTTTTCTTGACAATGTTGAAAGCCACATAGGTCACTCAAGACAAAATAAGGAGATTACTCGATGAATAAAGGTGAATTGATTAATGCAGTGGCCAGTAGAGCCGATGTCACTAAAAAACAAGCAGAAGCGGTCATTAACGCCACCACAGAAACTATTATGGAAGCCGTAGCCGGTGATGATAAAGTCACTTTAGTGGGATTTGGCTCTTTTGAAGCCCGCGATCGTAAAGCCCGTGAAGGTCGCAACCCCAAGACTCGCGAGAAAATGATCATTCCTGCCACCAAAGTTCCTGCTTTTTCTGCTGGTAAGGACTTTAAAGAAAAAGTCGCCCCTAAAGATTAGTCCAACATGAAACGACCTGTTCATGGCGGAAATTTAGTCTGGGCAGCCGCTCAAATTGGCTGTTCAGTTTCTTCTGTCTTAGATTTCTCTGCCAGTATTAATCCCCTCGGTCCTCCCTCAACTGTCCTAGAGGCTATAAAAGGGTCTTTAAATACCCTCACCCATTATCCAGACCCAAACTACACCAACCTCAAACAAGCCTTATCACAATGGCATCAAGTTCCTACTGAGTGGATTTTTCCTGGCAATGGGGCAGCAGAATTGTTAACTTGGGCAGGTCGTCAGTTGGCACAACAAGAGATGACTTATGTCATGACTCCTGGATTTAGGGATTATTGGCGGGCTTTGCAAGCATTTAATGCCAATATTGACATTGTTCCCTTTCCTTGGCAAAGGGATGATCCCCTCATTCTTATTAACCCTCCTCCCAATCAATCGACTGGTATCATCATCAATAATCCCCATAATCCTACGGGACAGTTATTAAAGGTAGAAGCTTTATTACCTTTGTTGGAAAGGTTATCTTTGGTGGTGGTGGATGAGGCTTTTATGGATTTTGTTAACCCTTCGCAGCAACAAAGTTTAATTCCCTTGATCTTCGACTATCCTAATTTAGTGATTGTGCGATCGCTAACTAAGTTTTATAGTTTGCCTGGACTGCGTTTGGGATATGCTATAGCGCATCCACGGCGTTTGCAACAATGGCAAGCTTGGCGCGATCCTTGGTCAGTTAATAATTTAGCGGTTGCTGCGGGAATAGCCGCCATAGAAGATAAAGGGTTTGAGCAACAAACAAGACAATGGTTATCTCCAACTCGTCAAAACTTATTGGAAGGGTTATCTACCCTTGAAGGATTAAGGCCTATTGCTAGTATGGTTAATTTTCTTTTAGTGGAAAGCAAAATTGCTGGTTCTAAGTTACAACAACAATTGTTACAAAAATCTCGTATTCTGATCCGAGATTGTTTAAGTTTTGAGACATTAGGCGATCGCTATTTTCGTATTGCTGTTCGCACACAAACTGAAAATAAGAAGCTTGTTGATGCTTTATCTGAGATTTTTATGTCTATTGGGGATTAAAATGTTAACAATCATTGGCTGTGGGAATTTGAATCGGTGTGATGATGCAGTGGGGGTAATAATTGCTCAGGAATTGCAAGAAATGTTTAAGGAAACGAACTATTCTAATTTGCACATTTATGATTGTGGGACCGCCGGAATGGAGGTGATGTTTCAAGCCAGAGGCAGCCAAAAATTAATTATTGTTGACGCTTGTTCTACTGACTCGCAACCAGGAACGGTTTATAAAGTTCCAGGGGAAGAATTAGAAGAATTACCAGAGGCCAGTTACAGTTTACATGATTTTCGTTGGGATCATGCTTTAGCAGCAGGAAGAAAGATATTTAAAGAGAATTTTCCTAATGATGTGACTGTCTATTTAATTGAAGCAGAAAACTTAGACTTAGGGTTAGAAATTAGTCCTAGTTTACAACCTGCCGTAAAACAAGTTATTGACTCCATTGAACAAGAAATCAATAACTTTTATGCTCAATCCTAAATTCTCCATTCTCCATTCTCCATTCTAAAAAGATTGCAACATCAAATGAGATTGAGTTACAAAACCTAGTTTATGGTAAAGTTTTTGAGCAACTTGATTGTGTTCAAATACCTGTAGCCCTAGTTGATGATAACCTTGGTCCTCAACCCATTGTTTTCCTTGTTTAATTAATGCTGTTGCTAACCCTTGACGACGGTGTTTGGGCATGACATAAATTAAAAAAATATGTCCATAACGATCGCCACTCACTTGATCAATAGCAGTTCCCATCCATAAACCAGCTACCACCTCTGAGGGGTTATTTTCTATTTGAGATTTAATCCACCAAATGGGTGTCTTTGCAGATAAATATTGTTCGACAGTTTTACTTAAATGACTGAAGTTTGAGCGGTTAGGAAACAACTCTTCATAAGTCAGTTGCATCAACTTTATCAGTGTCGCTTTATCATGGGTTTTACCCCGTTTTAAATAATAATTATTAGAAAATTTTGCAGACATAACAAAAAGGTAGAGTTATGGAACAATTCTACCTTAATTCATCCCTAACCTATAGAGGATAAGGAAATTGTGCTAGACATTAGGTTAAAACGCTTTGTAGTCAACCGAGCTTTTTCTTAAGTTTTATTTGCTTCTGGCTTAGCATGATAGGGTTTACAGTCATAAGGTTGTACGCCAATGTCTTGATAATCATCTTTTGCTGGACTAAAAATCCTGGCAAAACCTTCTGTAAAATACTGAACAAATCCTTGCAACCTTTCATTAATTTTCATACCGTCTGCCTCCAAATCTGGGGAAAGAATTATTAATTAGTTTTCTGTTTTTGGTTTCAAGAGAGTAAGACTCTTGTTTCCTCTACCCAGATTATCCACTAAAATCTACTAGGATGATTGATTAACCCATATCTTAGCAATAAATATTGAATTTTCTTGATAATACTTTGCTAACCATGAGGGATCACTTGAAGTTGTATGAATAAATGTATATTTTGGGATAACTTATATATTTAATACCTATTAATTATTACCCTATTTTTAGGGTGATTGGGTATAATTGTAACAAAAGGTTATCAGTAATTCACCCACACTGACTCGTTAACGAAGTCAGCAGTTCGTCAAAAGGAGGCAGGAAGTTTATTGTTTGGTGGGAGCTTGCACTCCCACCAAACCCTTTTCCCCTTGAAAGGGGATGAAAAAAATAATTTTCCTTGTTTCAAGCCTCCAACTTGAGGTGGAGGTAATTCTACATTCTGATTGACCTTAACATTCGATCATAGTACCCTTAAAACCAATCGGACCTTCTCCGTCATAGGTCATAGTACCATTGAGGTTATTGCCGTCGTTATCGGATGTTAAGTTTAGTTCAACTACATTCTGTTTAGAACGGCCACCAATAATCCATTTACCTCCATCATTCCACGGTGCATTGTTGCCACCCCATTGGTTTTCAACCGTATAATTATTACCGTCAGACAAGGTAGCACGAAAGCCAATTGGGCCTTCTCCGCTATACGTCATAGTACCGCTAAGGGTTTTTCCACCATCATTTGACTTGATATCAATAGCGATCATATTCTGATTAGGACGGCCACCAATAATCCATGTACCACCTGGATTCCAAGGAGCAGATGAGCCACCCCATTGATTTTCGACAGAGTATAGTAATGACATATTTTCTTACTACTACAATAGTTTTTTTCTAGTAACAGAGTACAGCTAAATTTGACTGTTCGATAACCGAAGATCATAATTTTCATATTTCTCTTGATAACTTAGGAAAATAAAACAAATATTCATTAATTGTCCAAGAACATAGCCACTCAAATATCTCAAAATTAACGTTCAGGAAATGTTGTATTGTAAACAATTATCAACCAAAGTACAGGAGCTAAATTTTTAGCTTTTTCACCATGTCATTTAACACCTTAGTCGATTTACTACAGCATAGAAGTTTAGCCCAACCTGATAATAAAACCTATACTTTTCTTCATGAAGGAGAAACAGAAGCGGGAAATCTCACTTATGCAACCTTAGAACAACAGGCAAAAGCGATCGCTTCTCATCTTCAATCTCTCAATGCAGCAGGAGAAAGAGTGTTACTGTTATATCCTCCTGGGCTGGATTTTATGGCAGGATTTTTCGGTTGTTTATCTGCAGGGGCGATCGCTATTCCCGCTTATCCTCCTCGTCCGGATCAGTCCCTTTCAAGGTTAGAAGCGATCGCCACGGATGCCCAAGCCAAGTTTATTTTAACTATTAGTCCCTTAGTTCCTTATTTACAAGGTCGTTTTGCCAGCAGTGCTACCCTAGAAGAATTAAAAATACTCAATAGTAATCAAATCATTGAAACCGAAGCAAGAGACTGGGAAGATCCTAGCATCGATGGGAATACCATTGCCTTTTTACAATATACGTCTGGTTCAACTGGAAAACCCAAAGGGGTGATCATTACCCATCAGAATTTACTGCACAACTTAGAAATGGGTTATAAATACGCAGATATTACCCATGAAACCAAAACAGTAAGCTGGTTGCCCTTTGGTCATAATACCGGCTTAGTGGTGGGAGTGTTACAACCGCTTTATAGTGATCATCCGGTTATCTTGATGTCCCCCTTAGATTTTCTACAAAAACCCTCGCGTTGGTTAACCGCTATTTCTAAGTATAAAGCGACTCAAAGTTTAGCCCCCAACTTTGCTTATGACTTAACTGCTTTCTACACTACTCCAGAAGAAAGGGAAAACTTGGACCTCAGTTGTTGGGAGTTTGCAGTGAGTGGGGCCGAACCCATTCGGGCTGAAACCTTGGAAAGATTTGCCAAAACCTTTGCTCCTTGTGGCTTTCGTCGGCAAGCTTTAAGTGCAGGATATGGCATGGCTGAGAGTGTGGTGGGTATTAGTTTAGGGAACAAAAATAAACCACCCCTGATTCTCAATCTTGATAGAAGTGAGTTACAACAAAATCGAGTGGTTGTGACTGATAATGAGGGGGAAAATAGCCAGAAGCTTGTTGGCTGCGGTGAGATGGGAAGGGAACAAACCATTATTATTGTTAACCCCGATACTTTAAGCCAATGTAATACTAACGAAATTGGCGAAATTTGGGTATCGAGTCCCAGTGTTGCCCAAGGATATTGGAACCGCCCGGACGCAACAGAAGAAGCGTTTAAAGGCTATTTAAAAGATACTCAGGAAGGTCCTTTTTTACGCACAGGAGACTTAGGGTTTCTCTGGGAGAATGAGTTATTTGTCACTGGCCGTCTCAAAGATTTAATTATTATTAGAGGGACAAACCATTATCCCCAAGATATTGAATTAACTGCCGAAAGAAGTCATCGAGGATTAAGACCTAGTTGTGGGGCTGCTTTTTCTGTAGAATTGGACAGTGAAGAAAAATTAGTCATTGTACAAGAAGTCCACGAAGCAGCATTAGAATCATTGGCTCAAGAGCAAGTTTTTAGTGCTATTCGTCAAGCTGTATCCCAACAACATCAGTTACAAGTATATGCGATCGTCTTGTTAAAACCAGGAACTATTCCCAAAACTTCTAGTAATAAGATTCAACGTCATGCTTGTAAAATAGGCTTTTTAGAGAACAGTTTAGAGGCGATCGCCAGCAATATTCAAGAAGAGGTTAAGATCAGAGAAAAACAAGTTGCTTTGGACCACAACACCCTATTAACTACTCCTCCTGAAAAACGACAAGAATTATTACAGGGTTATCTTCAAAGTTTAATTGCCCGTGTTTTAAAAGCTGATGTTGCCGATATCAACTGGGAAAACCCCTTAACTAGCATGGGACTTGATTCGTTAACGGTGGTAGAGTTAAGTGATCTCCTACAAGAGAATTTAGGTGCATCTTTTCAAGCGACTTTAATCTTTGAATACCCTACCGTAGCCGCATTAGCTAACTATCTCGCCACCGAAGTATTTACCTCGCAAGGGTATAACTTGGGTTTAGTGGAAGATGAAACCCAAGAGACGGGTTTTGCTTCCCCTGTTATTACCATTCAGTCTCAGGGGACAAAACCTCCCTTTTTCTGTGTTCCTGGAGGTGTGGGAACGGCGTTTTATCTCCATGCTTTAGCTCATCATTTGGGAGAAGATCAACCTTTTTATGGACTACAAGCGCGGGGGATGGGGGATCAAGGGACACCCTTAACCAATGTGGTGGAAATTGCTGCTTATTACATCGATGCCTTAAAAACGATTCAACCTGTCGGACCTTATTTCTTGGGAGGCCATTCTTTTGGGGGCCAAGTGGCGTTTGAAATTTCTCAACAGTTACAAAAACAAGGGGATGAAATAGGTTTATTAGCTATTTTTGATATTCCTGCACCTTTATTTAATAACCTAATCGTGGCGGGTTGGGATGAGACGAAATATATGAGTGAAGTGGTTAATTTATTTGAGTTCTTTTTAAAGGAAAATCTCAATATTTCTTACAACGATATCAAGGGTTTATTTCCTGGTGAACAGTTAGATTATGTGACGGAAAGATTGGTTAAAAAGCTTCATGTTAACCCATCGACTACAGCAACAAAACAGGTTCGAGGATTTGTAAAAGTTCTCAAAGCAAGTGTCTATGCAATGGGGCAATATAAACCACACAAACAATATGCTACTCCTATTCATGTTTTCCGTAGTAGTGATCTTCGTCTCTGGGAAACAGCTAATGGAGTTAATGATAGGATTCGTAATCAAATTCAAAAGAATATGTCTTTTGGTTGGGAACAATTGACATCAAGTTCAGTGGACTTTACTTCTGTTCCAGGGGATCATATTACTATGATGCTCGAACCTAATGTTAAGCTGTTAGCTGACAGTTTGAAAATGTGTTTAGAAAAAGCATAGTTAAACATAGGGATCAACGACTTTGATCCCTAACTTTTCTTATTATTCAGTTTTTTAAAATTCTTATTTTGCTATAATTAATGAATGTCTATAGTTCCTTTTGAATCTATTATTTATTAACTACTATGATAGCTGCACGAGAGCAATTTCCTCTATTAAATCCTGAAGAATACTTCATTTGGGAAGAAAAACAAACGGATAAACATGAATATATTAATGGTCAAATTTATGCCATGAGTGGTGGTACAGTTAATCATGGGCGCATCGCTATTAGTTTTACGGTAATGTTGGAGACACATTTGGAAAATAGTAACTGTATAACAGGTAATTCAGACATAAAAATCAAAATAGTTGACTCTTCTAATTATACTTATCCAGATGTTAGTGTTACTTGCGACGAGAGAGACAAAAATACTCCTAACTATTTAACCTATCCTTGCTTAATTATTGAAGTTTTATCAGATAGTACAGAAGCTTATGATAGAGGTAAAAAATTTAGAATGTATCGGAAAAATTCTATTTTACAAGACTATTTATTAGTTAGTTCTACCCATATTGAAATAGACTTGTATCAAAAAAATGATGCAGGAGAATGGATAATAATTAATTATAAAGAAGGAGATATAATAGAACTTAAAAGTATTAACCTCAGTTTTCCTATCGAGCAAGTTTATCGTAATTTAACCCTTGAATAAAGTCGGGAATTTAGGATATACTTAGTGTTAGAATTTTTTAGATATTTATTATACTTGCTTGATCAATGTAAAGAGAGAAATATTATGATACAACCAATGACATTCCATTTGAAAATTTCTCCTGATTTCTGAATATATCGTCAAAAAATAAACCTTTGTTGTTCTCTCCCTTTTTGCTAACATACTTGGAAATTAATTATGATAAAAATTAGGATTAGAAATTTAGCAGTTTTTCTAATGACAATTGGCTTTATTTTAATATTCAATTCGACTACTTCTTTATCTCAAAATAGTGATTTAATTTGTAAAGAACGAGATAATTGTGTTGTGTTAGGTGATCAGGAATTATTTGAAATTTATCCAGATTCTAATAATCTTGAGAATCAAAAAAATCAACAAAGAGTACAAAATATTAATCAAATAATTGACTCTATTGCCAACAATTTGCTAATTGATACTAATACAATTTTTATATCCAATACTTGTTTGATAGACGAGAATCGTCAGCAAAGCTGTGAAGCGATTCTTAGTTACACTCAAAGTAATAATAGTAATGAGAAACCGAAAAAGATTATTAGTATTAATCAAAGCGATGTCACAGAAACTAATAATAATCAACAGAGTGATATAGAATTACCTATTGATTTAGCTAATAAATATAAAAAAATAATTCAAACTCAAATCAATGTCTACCGAGGTAATTTGAGGGATACTAAAGGGAATCCTTGGCTCACTTCTATTCTTCTAGCAGTATGTTTTATTTTAATGTTTCATCAATTATTTTTAAATCAACTATTTGATTTTATACAGGATTTAATTGATTTATTTTCAGGGATATACAATCAAATATTTTCTACCAATAAAAATAGCATAAATCAGAATCAAGATACTATTTATAATGAGGAAAACGATTATCCACAAAGAAAAAAGATTCAAAAAATCCAAGAAGAATTTAAAGTAGGATTAAAAAGAACATACAGTGAAAATACAATAGAAGAAATTTATTGTTTGTATCCCGATTATGTTATTTTTAGAACTAAAAATACCATTAAATGTTATATTAATGAGGAACATCTAGCACTAGAAGACGAAAAACCATTAAGCGATCGCTATAATGAAGTTCAATCAAAACTATCAAAAATTGCATCAAAACAACCAACAAAAATTGAACCTACAGAAACGATTAATATTGTAGTTTATCATGGGTTGAAATTAGCTTTAGATGGTAAAAAAGAGGAAGCAGAAGAGGTTTTTGATTTGGCAAATGAAAGAATGGATAAATTCAGGAAAAAGTACAATACATTGCAATACTTGAATGGTAGTTTTACTGTGGTATTATGTTTTCTATCTGCCATGTTATTATTGACTATTTTACCTGAACTTTTTCCTGATTCGTTTCAAAATGTTTTTACTGTTTTAGGTATTAGTGAAGAATTTATTCCAGTAATAATTTTTGGTTCTCTAGGAGGATTTTTATCTGTCTCTTATCGCATTAGAAGTGCCGGACTAGATATAAAAGATCCTGACTCTAATTTTAGGATATTAGGGGCTTCTCGTATTTATATTGCTGTTATCTCTAGCATCTTTATCTATGCAGTTTTAAAAGCAGATATTATTAATGGTACTGCCACATCTCTTTTAGATGTAAATGATACTCAAATGTCCCTATCTAGAATCGCTTTCTTCTCAGCAGTTGCTGGTTTTGTAGAAGGATTTATACCTGATATCTTGGACAATTCAGCATCAAGAATAAAGACAGATAAAAATTCAGAAGATGAATAATCTAAAAAAGCACCCTCAATAAACTCTGAGTAATTTGACGGGGTGACAAGAATTTGGAAAAACTGATCACATCAAGGTTTCAGAATCTAAGTTGACTAAAAAATCAACAACTTGAATAAGATTTAATGATAATTAAGTGGTTTATGATAACCTAGCTTGATATAAGGG
>JASJEA010000108.1 GCA_030064935.1 Crocosphaera sp.
TGAGAATTGAAAATTACCAAAAAATTGGGTTTAAAGCCTCGCCCTTTCAGGGCGACTTTTAGTTTTTAATATGCAGACCAAATGCTATAATATTTCTATGAAAGCACGCTATCGTTATCGAGTCTACCCAACAAATAAACAAAAAACAGCCTTAGCTCAACTGTTTGGCTGTTGTCGAGTAGTTTGGAATGATGCCCTTGCTTTTTGCCAAGAATATTATAGTAAGGGAGAAAAATATCCAGGAGAAAATCAACTACAAAAACAGTTTATTACTCAAGCAAAAAAGACAGAAAATAGAGAATGGTTAAAAGAAGTTTCTAGTATTGCACTTCAGCAATCTGTCCAAGACTTAAATAAAGCTTATCAGAACTTTTTTAAATCTTGTCAAGGAAAAAGAAAGGGGAAAAAAGTTAAACCTCCACGATTTAAAAAGCGGAGATCGGCTCAGTCAGCCAGATTGACCAAAGGAGGTTTTAAAGTTCATCAACATAATATTAAACTAGCAAAAATAGGTAAGCTCAAGATTAAATGGACTCGGACACTACCAGATGAACCAACATCAGTAACTATTATCAAAGATTCGGCTGATAGGTATTTTGTCAGTTTCGTGGTTGAAATCAACCCAACCATCTTACCAAAGACGGATAAAAATTGTGGAATCGACTTAGGAATTATCGATTTTGCGACTTTTGATGATGGGACAAAAGTTAAGGCTCCTAAACCTTTAAAAAAGAGATTAAAAAAATTAAGAAAACTTCAGCGTAATCTCTCAAGAAAGGTCAAGGGAAGTAAAAGGCGTGAAATAGCTAGAAGAAAAGTAGCTAAACTTCATGCCAAGATAAAAGACACCAGAACCGATTTTCTTCATAAATTATCGACTAAAGTAATTAAGGAAAACCAACTGATAGCTTTAGAAGATTTGAATGTCAGTGGATTGGTTAAGAATCGGAAATTAGCCAGGGCTATATCAGATTTAGGCTGGCGTAGTTTTCGGACTATGTTAGAGGCTAAAGCCGAGATTTATGGTGGAGATTTCCGAGTAATTGATAGATGGGAACCAACGTCTCAAAAATGTTCATGTTGTGGGGAAAAAGGAGGAAAGAAAGAACTTTCGGTAAGAGAGTGGACTTGCCTTTTTTGTAATACAAAACATGACAGAGACATCAATGCGAGTACAAATATTTTAAAAGTCGCGGAAGGACATTCTGAGACTCAAAACGGACGCGGAGACAGACGTAAAACCATGTCAAAAGTGGTAGTAGTCGATGAAACGTCAACCACCCCTAGATACAATCAGTTAAGTCTGTTCTAGGGAATCCTCGCCCTTATAGGGCGGGGAGGATGTCAACGATAGTAAATACTGGCTTGTTGAAGGCGATTTAACGCTTCTTCTAGGCGATCGCATTCGGCTATTAAACTGATCCTAACATACCCTTCTCCCCCTGCTCCAAAGGCATTGCCTGGGGTAAAAACAATCCCTGTTTTTTCGAGAACATCGAGGGCAAAATCAGTTGAATTAGTATTAGTTGGACACTTTACCCAAAGATACATGGTTGCTTGGGAAGGGTTAATATTCCAACCGAGTTTTCCCAATCCTTGGATGAGAAAATCACGCCTTGTTTGATATCTTTGTTGAACTTGTTTAATATAAGTGTCAGGTAAATTTAAAGCAGTTTCGGCAGCCGCTTGTACAGCCGCAAAAATCCCATAATCAAGATTCGTTTTTAAGGTTCTTAACCCTTGAATGATTTCTGCATTTCCTACTACAAAACCGACACGCCAACCGGCCATATTATAAGTTTTAGACAGAGTATGAAATTCCACCCCAATCTCTTTGCCCCCAGGAATTTCTAATAAGCTAGTCGGTTGATAACCATCAAAGGCTAATTCGGCATAACAAAGATCATGCACTAACATGATTTCGTAATGGGTTGCCCACTTGACTATCTCTTCAAAAAATTCTTTCGGTGCCGTTGCAGTGGTGGGATTATTGGGATAATTAAAATATAAGAGTTTTGCTGCTTTGGCTACTGTTTCAGGAATAGAATGGATATCAATTAACCAGTCTTTGTCTTCTGATAAAATGATCGGATGAAGATCCGCCCCGGCAATTAAAGGTCCGCGAAAATGGGCTGGATAAGAAGGGCTGGGAACTAAGACGACATCCCCAGGATTTATATAAGCTAAGGCTAAATGGCCTAACCCTTCTTTTGAGCCAATTAAGGGTAACGCTTCGCTACTGGGATCGAGATCCACCCGATAACAGCGATGATACCAAGCGGTGATGGCTTGACGAAAACTCGCCGTTCCTTCAAAGGGCGGATATCCGTGGGTTTGGGGCTGTTGTAGTGCTGCGATCGCTCCTTCAATTACTGGTTGCGGTGCCATGCCATCGGGGTTCCCCATCCCTAAGTCTATCAAATCCAATCCCTGCTCTCTGGCCCTAGCTTTGAGTTCGTCTAATCTTGCAAAAACGTAGGGGGGCAGGGATTTTAAGCGCTCGGCGCGACGCATCCAACTCAAACTCATAGTTATGGGAGTTTTCAAAAGTATAATCAAACCCTAATTATAACAAAACACGGCAGCGCAAAAACTTCTATTGCCTCATAGGAGATAAAGGTGAGCTAATCTAACAAAATCTTGCCATTATAATTAGGGCACTTCTAATTTCATTGAGAGTTGCTTAAAACATTACTGAATTTTTTATAAAGTCCAGAAATATTGGATAGGATAAAAATAGCGTTCAGAAAAAAACTATGTGTGGTATAGCTGGAATTTGGGGCAAAACAGAGCAAACTAGCGTTGAAGCGATGATGAAAAGTATTATTCATCGTGGCCCGGACGCGAATGGCATTTTTACAGTTCCCAATGGTTCAGGGATTTTGGGACATCAAAGGTTGAGTATTATGGATGTAGATGGGGGGGATCAACCCATTTATTCTAAAGGAAATAGCCAGGCAATTATTGGTAATGGAGAAATCTATAATTATCCTAAATTGTTACCGGAATTACAGAAAAAATATAAATTTTTAACCAAGAGTGATACAGAGGCAGTTTTACATTTATATGAAGACAAAAATATCACAGCAGTGGATCAATTAGATGGAATGTTTGCCTTTGCCATTATTGATGATAATAAATTTATGGCCGCTCGTGATCCTATCGGCATTAAACCCCTTTATTATAGTGAGAAGGATGGTAGTTTTTGGTTTGCCTCAGAATTAAAAGCCCTGACTAAATTTTGTGAAGATGTAAGAGAATTTCCCCCTGGCTCTTTCTTCTCCTCAGAAACAGGATTTTCTACCTACTATACCTTACCTGATATTCCACCTGAAACCGATGCTAATGTTGATGATTTAATTCAAGAAATACGAGAAACAGTAGAAGCTTCTGTGGTGAAGAGATTGATGTCTGATGTGCCTTTGGGAGCTTTTTTATCAGGGGGTTTAGATAGCAGTATTATTGCTGCGATCGCTAAAAAACATAAGTCTGAATTACATACTTTTTCTGTAGGGATTGCAGGAAGTAAGGATATTAATGCTGCCCGTTTAGTATCTGACTATTTGGGCACTATACATCATGAATATATTATTACTCCTGAAGAAGCGATCGCCAAACTTCCAGAGATTATTTATTATTTAGAATCTTTTGATCAAGACTTAGTCAGAAGTGGCATACCTTGTTATTTTACCTCTCGTTTAGCGGCTGAATATGTGAAAGTCATTCTTACAGGAGAAGGTGCCGATGAACTATTTGCGGGTTATACTTATTATAAAGAAATTCCTGATGATGATACCTTACACACAGAATTAAGGCGATCTGTTAATAGTTTACATAACATTAATTTGCAGCGTGTTGATCGCTTAACTATGGCTCATTCTATCGAAGGAAGAGTGCCATTTTTAGACCTGAAAATGATCGAATTAGGTCAAAAAGTTCCCGCCCATCTAAAACTCAAAGGCAATCCCCCTGTAGAAAAATGGATCTTACGAAAAGCCTTTGAAGATATGTTACCAGAGGAAATTATTTGGCGTAAAAAAGAACAATTTGATGAAGGGAGTGGCACCGTTGACTTATTAACAGAAACCTTGAAAGAGGTGATGAATGAAGAACAAGCTCAACAATATCAACAACAACATTCGGATACCATATTGAGATCCCCAGAAGAATGTTATTACCATCAAATTTTTATGAAGGCTTTTGATAATCCCCATGCTATTTTAAACAATGTTGCTCGTTGGGCAGAAACGCGTTTTTAACTGTACAATTCATGGTTAGAAGAAGCTCTTATTCCCAAACCCCGAACTCCTAAAACTAAAAAGTTTTTTACCTCACAAGTCTGGGAAATGCTATACCATGTTTGACTTTAGGATCAGTATCAATTACGGTTGAAAAACATGAAGTTGAAACTGTTGGGATAACTCCTCGCAAACCTTGATCCCTCGAATACTATTCCCTCGTTTATCGAGAGGAGGAGAAAACACCCCAATACCCATCACCCCTGGGACAACTCCTAAAATACCGCCTCCAACACCGCTTTTGGCTGGAAAACCTACCTTATAGGACCATTCCCCTGCAAAGTCATACATACCGCAGGTAAACATGACACTAAGCAAATCTTTGATATAGTTGGGATTAATGGCGGTTTTACCGGTGATGGGGTTAACTCCTTGGTTAGCTAGGGTTGCAGCCATAATGGCTAAATCTCGACAATTAATAATAGCAGAACATTGTTGAAGATAGAGATCAAGGGTTTGTTTGATATCTCCAGAAATCATGCCAAAATTACGCAATAAATAAGAAATAGCCCAATTGCGATCGCCTTGATTTTGTTCAGAAACCACAGAAGAAGTGTCGATATAGACAGGATGACCGACATAACGTTGATACATTTTTAAGAGACGATTCAGCTTATGGGCCGGACTTTTGCCTTTGATTAAACTGGTCATAGCGATCGCTCCGGTATTAACCATACAATTGTAGGGACGTTTAGAATTTTCTTCTACTTTAATAATAGAATCATAAGCATCTCCTGTCGGTTCCACATCCACTTTAGTTAAGATATAATCTCGCCCATGATCTTCTAAAGCGAGTCCATAAGCAAATACCTTAGAAATCGATTGAATCAAAAAAGATTGTTCGCTATCTCCTACTGTATAAACTCTACCATCAACAGTAACAATAGAAATAGAAAACCAGTTAGGATCTATATCTACCAAGTCGGGTTCACTAACATAAATTTTTCCTTTCTTTAGGGGTAAATATTTATCGTATAAATATTGTAAAAAAACCATTAGTCTATCTTGATCTTTAAATAAAGAAGAGATGATTTTATTTTTTTGATTAAGGGGATAATGAGGATAATTAGGCTTAAAAATATGGAGTTGAAACTGTTGGGAAAGTTCTTCAAAAATTTTGACTCCACGAAGGCTTTTATTATGGGTTCCCAAAGGAGGAGAAAAAACTGCGATTCCCATTTTATTAGGAATAACTCCGATGATGGCTCCTGATAATCCACTTTTGGCTGGTAAACCGACACTATAAGCCCATTGACCGGAAAAATCATATAAGCCACTGGTAAACATAACACTTAGCAAATTTTTGGTGTATTTTTCACTAATTGCTTGTTCACCTGTAATGGGATTTAATCCTTTATTAGCTAGTGTAGCAGCCATTAATGCTAAATATTGACAAGTAACCAAGATAGAACATTGTTGAAAATAAAGGTCTAATATCTCCTCTACTTTACCTTCAATTAGTCCAAAATTTAGCATCATGTAAGCAATAGCACGATTCCAAGTATCTCCTGTTTTTCTTGACCAAAAAATTGATTCCTTAATATTGACATCTCGCCCAAAATAACGACGAAACATAGTAAATAATTTTTGCTGCTTCTCCTCCAATGTATCCCCTTTAATTAAACTGGTTGTAGCAATAGCTCCAGCATTAACCATAGGATTGTATTTTCTTTCTTGAATCTCCTGGGGTTCCATGATATCGTTAAAAGGTTCTCCCGTTGGTTCAACCCCAATT
This sequence comes from Crocosphaera sp., assembly GCA_030064935.1. Taxonomy (GTDB): domain Bacteria; phylum Cyanobacteriota; class Cyanobacteriia; order Cyanobacteriales; family Microcystaceae; genus Crocosphaera. Next base: position 6,034 of record JASJEA010000108.1, read on the forward strand.
TTATTGAGAACATACTCCTCTCCCCACTCTTCTAAAACCATGCCATAAACCAAAGGCTTAGAAATAGATTGAATTGTAAATAATTCTGAGGTGTCTCCCATACTGTAATTGCGTCCTTCTGTGGTCACAATACTAATGCCTAATAAATCCGAATTAGCTTGTGCTAACTCAGGAATATAACTGGCATTTTCTCCTCCTTTAATATTCAGAGAACTTTCATACAAAGCTCTTATATAAGCAGTCAAGAAATCCTGAAAACTGGTTTCTTCAGGAGCAAAGATTGACCATTCTTGATCGTTATTGAAATTTTCCATTGTTACAATACAAGAGCCCCATTTTACTAGCGATCATAAAACTTTGAATATTTTAATGTACAAAGAGACAACAAAGGAGTAATCTACAAGAGGTTAAAGACCTCAGAGGTCATTATATTGTCCTTAACGGCAATCATCGCTGTTTATTCGGAGAAAGATCCATGAAACCAGCCAACTCCAACGAGTTCAAGACCTATACTCAAGCGGTTCAAGAAGGGAAATACGATCTATACGTTGGTAATTTATTTGGTAAATACGATAATGTCCGTACCTATTGGGAAGATCAACTGACTCGTATTGTACTGCGTCCCTTTTTACGAAACTTAGTAGAAAAGCAACGGTTTGAAGGACAAGGGGTGAGAATTGTTGATTTAGGCTGTGGTGCTGGTCAAGGGTACGATATTCTAACTAAAATTGACTATCATGACCTTGATTTAGGGTTACAACATAAACGAGTATTACCTCACGAAGATGTCTCTTCGTTTTTGGGGTTAGATATTAGTCAGGCCATGGTTACCAAAGGCCAAGTCTTATTTTCTGATAAAACCGAAGTCCAATTTAAACAAGCGGATTTATCTCAAGGACTTGGAGACATTAAAGAGAGTGAGTCTCCTTTTGATCTCTATTTTTCTTCCTATGGTTCTTTATCTCATTTAGCTCGCAAAGATTTAGTTACTTTATTAGAAGATGTTTGTAATCATGGTAAGGATGGAAGTATAGTGGTGATGGACTTAATTGGCCGTTATTCCATCGAATGGCCTGATTTTTGGAGTGCTAAGTCCGAAACTGAGAAAGTTCGTCAGTATAATATGGGTTATCTCTATTCTGAGTCCGTTCGTCAAACCACTGAGATAGAGTCGTTTCCCATTCGTTTTTGGACAGGACAAGAAGTCAGGGAATTAGCCCAGGAAATTAGCGACAAAACAGGGGTGAGTCTAGAAGTTGCCAAATTGGTTGATCGCTCCCTTTTAGTTGGTCGTCATACGGATACAAGGTCTTTTAACCCCCAACTCAAACCCATTCGTCGCACTATTAATTCTCTTCATGAAGACTATATGCGGACGAACTTAGAGGAGTTACTCTTAGATGCGAGTATTTTTCCGGAACATCCGTTTATTACTCCCTTGCTACAAGATTTAATCCAATCTTGGAACATTTTAATCGAGTTTACCCAAAATCGTCTCTCTCATAATTTTTCTCTGCCTGATGTCGCAGGATGGGATGAGTTTCCCAAACCCCTACAATTTGCGTTAATGACCATTGATCGGGTTATTGCAGATGTAGGTTGGATGTGGTACGGCGATCCCCGCGCTAATATTATCGAACCCCAGTTAGGCTATGCCCTAAGAACTCTAGAATATGAAATGCAACGGGGTTGGGGTTGTGGTCATGGTTTAATCGTTGTTTTGAAAATTCAAAAATAAACAAAGGAAGAGGCTCATATAAGCCTCTCCCTAGAGTGATCATGAGGTGGATTAAGGGTTTAGGGTTTAGAAGCCCATGCCGCCCATGCCGCCCATGCCGCCCATGCCGCCCATGCCGCCCATGCCGCCCATGCCGCCCATGTCAGGCATAGCAGGGGGTTCGGGTTCGGGTTTTTCCACTACTAATGCTTCGGTGGTTAAGACCATACCTGCAATAGAAGCTGCATTTTGCAAAGCAGAACGAACTACCTTGGCCGGATCGATGATGCCGGCTGCAATCATGTCTTCCAATTCTCCGGTAATGGCATTGTAGCCGATGTTAAAGTCCGTAGTTCGTACTTGTTCAACAATAACCGATCCTTCTATACCTGCATTGTTAGCTAACTGACGCAAAGGTGCTTCTAAGGCTTTAGCCACTAAATCAGCCGCCACTTTTTCTTCAGCATTGGTCAAGCTATTTTTATACTCAGCAACTTTAGAAGCTAGATGAATTAAAGTGGTACCACCCCCTGGGACAATTCCTTCTTCTACCGCCGCTTTGGTAGCATTGAGGGCATCTTCAATACGTAGTTTACGATCCTTTAATTCTGTTTCTGTTGCTGCCCCTACTTTAATCACAGCTACACCACCGGCTAACTTAGCGATCCGTTCCTGTAACTTCTCACTATCATAGTCAGAGTCGGTTTCTGCTGCTTGTTTGCGTAACTGTTCGATCCGTTTTTGCACTGCAGCCTTGGTTCTTTCGTCTGTCTCGGCAACAATGGTGGTATTATCCTTAACGATGTTGATCTTGGTAGCTTGTCCCAACATATCCAAGTCCACCGTATCGAGACTTAAGCCCACTTCTTCAGAAATGACACTTGCACCAGTCAAAATAGCAATGTCTTGTAAAACCGCTTTGCGTCTATCTCCAAAGGCAGGTGCTTTAATGGCTGCCACATTAAGAACGCCTCTGGCTTTATTGACAACTAAGGTAGCTAGGGCTTCCCCATCTACATCTTCAGCAATGATTAATAAGGGTTTGCCGGCTCTGGCCACACTTTCTAAGACGTTAACGATATCAGCGATCGCACTAATCTTTTTATCGGTGATCAAGATTAACGCATCTTCAAAATCAACTTGTTGCCTTTCTTGATCACTAATAAAGTAAGGAGAGATATAACCGCGATCGATCTGCATCCCTTCAACTACATCTAACTCGGTGTTAAGAGACTTAGATTCTTCAACAGTAATCACCCCATCGGTGGTGACTTTATCCATAGCAAGAGAGATCATTTCCCCAACTTCTGCGTCATTTCCAGCCGAAACTGTGGCAACTTGGGCAATCGCTTCTCCTTCAACGGGCTTGGCAATGGCTTCGATCTCTTTAACGAGATAGGCCATGGTTTTTTCCATGCCGCGACGTAACGCTACGGGGTTAGCTCCAGCAATAACATTTTTCAGCCCTTCTTTAATCAAAGCTTGGCCTATCACGGTGGCTGTGGTAGTGCCATCTCCGGCGACTTCTTTGGTTTTAGAAGCGATTTCTTGGATTAATCTTGCCCCTGTATTTTCTAGGGGATCTTCTAATTCAATTTCTTTAGCAACGGTGATGCCATCATTGACAATTTGAGGCGCACCAAATTTTTTCTCTAATAATACATTACGGCCTTTAGGTCCGAGGGTAATTCTCACTGCATCAGCAAGGGCATTTACTCCTTGTTCTAATGAGCGTCTAGACTCATCACTAAATGATACAATTTTCGCCATATTGTTTGGTTCCTCCTATAACGCCTTATTATGGTACTTCTGGCAAGGGTTTAGAAAATGGTTGCCTGTTTCCCACTTATGCTAATTTAGCACTCTTAGGGAGTGAGTGCTAATCCCTGAAGGTAAAAATGGCAAAGTTTTTCTTAAAGTCAAGCCTATAGGTGTGGATGTTTGGGTAGAGAGGGTGAGGATATCCCGAAAGTTTATTTAAATACCCCATTGGCCATATCTTTCTGGAGAGATTCAAGTTGGCCGTAAAGTTTGTCATAACATTCATCAGCTTTGGTTTGTATACTTAAAGCTGGTTTATAGGTTTTCGTAATTTCAGTTAATTTTTTGCCTGCTTGAGATTGTCTGAAGACATCCCTCACCCTTCGTACAGGGGTATACAAATCTAATTTTTCTCTAGGGTGATGAAGTCGTTCCATATAGGCTGGTTGATAATCAACACCCAAAGAAGCACACCAATCTAGCCATTTGAATTTGAGAATAGAAGTGTTAGTGATAATTGGAATCCAAGGTACACGAAAAGTATCGGCGATTATAGCACCGTGCATGGCTTCTGCTAATAAAATTTCCGTTTCACTGATACTGCTTAAAACTTTGTCCACTGGCCAAGACGGATCGATATAACCAAATCCAATTTTCTCACAAGCTAAAGCCCACCCATCCCCTGCTAACTGATAGTGAGGCATATAAGCGTACTTATATTTTTTTTTATAGCTTTTATAGTCAAAAACACCTCTAACTAACAAGGCACCATCTGTGATGGCTAATTTTCCTGGCAGCCCTAATTTTTGGGCTGTTAAAGGTCCTCTAACACAGTAAATTTTATAGGTTGAATCTAAATCAATATTATCCTGCTTTCCATAACCAAATCCAGTGCTAAAAATAATTTTGTGTCGGGCTTTTTTCATTTTGGTAAGATAAACATTATTGAGTAACGTTCCGATTCCTAGAAAAGCTATTTTTTCATCATTATCAATCAGCCCAGGAAGGATTTGATTCCATAACCAGGGATTTAGCTGATCGCCAAAGTTTTGTTCTTTATAGTAATAAATTTTCATCTTTTTCTGAGATTATAACTCTACTATGTTATACCGAGCCTTTAACTTTTTCAATCTTCTTTCCCTTGTTAAGTTTTTAATGGGTTTTTTGATTTTCTTTGACCATGAATATTTTTTTTCAATTTCCTTTCTTTTTCTTTTAAATTCTTGCAACTTATCACTTATTTCTGGAGCCACATTGTTTCTATTATAAAATAATCTATCTTTATAGAGATAATCGATATTTTGATCACATTCTGTATCTAAATAGCCACTATCATAGTGATATATATTTAACTTGGCTATGTGAGCAGCTAAGCCAATGGTCATGCCTTCCCCATTAAAAACTCCATTTCCCTCAAATAATATTCTTATTTCATCCCAAACTTTTAAAAAGGTTTCATAATTATTTAAATTGTCTTTTCTTAAGGCAAATAAAATCTCCCCGCAAAATTTACAATCTTCTACATTAATATTGTATTGATTGCCAATATGTGCCACAATTCTATACTTTTGATTTCTGTAAAAATCAACGTTATTTTTTCTTTGATACCTTGTTACAAACTTCAACAAGTTATGACAAGTTCTAACAGTTAGTCCTTGTTTCCAAGGTCTCGATTCAACTATATTCTCAAATAATCTACAATCTGAATCTAAAAAAATACTACAATCAAAATGCTTTAAACTTTCTTGCAATGCACAACGCTTATCATGATAAATACCAACGGATTGTATTTGATGTTTAATGGGGATAACATTTTTGAACTTTAAAAAAACTTGGGGTTTATCTGTAAGAATAACGAAAGGAGTTCCGGGACATCTTTCCAGGGCATCTTGAGCAAGTATTTGAGCCAATTGTCTATATTCACTGCCTATTGCTAAGGTTGTTAAACAAATATCTTTATCCTCAGTCATTCTAGCCATTAAAAGCCACCTCTGTTTTTCTTAAAAGCCACTAATGTGTATGGTAAAAACTTAGTCATTACAAGGTCTAATTTTTTGCTAATATTCCGTCCGCGACATAGTATAACATGGTAGAAGCACTCAAGCAATTAGTATGACAGCATTAAATTCTCATGTTTACGGTTTGGGTATGCACACAACCAGTTCTCAACTCGGATTAACTATTAGTGATTTTTTTCAAGAAATCCACACAAAAACTTGGAATTTAGATAGACAATTATCTAATCATTTACATCAATATTTACAAGAATTTATTCATCCGAAAACCTGGCAAGATTTAGATTTTATTGCTGTGGCCAAAGGACCTGGAAGTTTTACCAGTAATCGCATTGGAATTGTAACTGCTCGTACTCTATGCCAACAGTTAAATATTCCTTTACTTGGTATTTCTAGTCTAGCTGCTTTTGCTTGGTTTCATCACCAAAATTATGAAATTGATGAACCAATCTGGGTACAAATGAAAGCATCAAGAGGTAACTTATATGGGGCTATTTATCGTCAAAATCCTCAAAAAAATAGCTTAGATATTATTGTAGATGATACGGTGATGATGCCCGAAGAGTGGGAGAAAACCTTGCAAGGGTTAAATCTTTCTTGTCAACCCTTGATCACCCCGTCAAAATTGGGAATAACAGCCCCTAGTGTTTTAGAATTAGCTTACCATCAATGGCAGCAGGGAAAACGTCCCCATTGGTCAGAGATTATGCCTTTTTATGGGATGTCTGTGTTTAATTAATCCTTAAAAATTGGGGTTTAAATTGATTTGCTTGAATAAAATGAAACAGTTATTAGGCTTTTGTCTTCCCTCTCTTCCCCCTGCCCCAAAGCAGTCCCTTGGGATGTCTTGATATCCCATGAAAAGTGGGGTTAGAATTAAGCTGTTGTGCTGTAAGTAAGTCCACCGATACCCATTTAACTATCGAAACTATGCGAATATTAGCCCTAGTTCCTGGGGGGATAAGCGAACAAATTTTATTTTTTCCGACCCTAGAAGATCTAAAACTCCAATATCCTAATGCTTTTATTGATGTCCTAGTAGAACCCCGCGCCAAAGCTGCTTACCGGGTGTGTCCTCACGTTCATGAAGTTCTCTTCTTCGACTATCAAGATCGCAATGGATTAGCGGATTATTTAAACTTATTAGGGATCATCCGCGATCGCGAATACGATATTGCTATCACCTTAGAAAAGCGCTGGAGCATAAGCTTACTCCTATGGTTGAATGGTATTCCTCTAACGGTTGGCTACGAAACCCAACCCTCTTGGTTTATCTCTCAGCCCGTTCCCCAAAAAACAGAACAGTACACCGTTGAGATGTACCACGATCTCATTAAGGGCTTAGGAATTAACTCCCCTTGTCCTCCCTTAAAGATAGCTGTTCCTAAAGATGATATTGCTTGGGCTGAAGGGGAACAACAACGTTTGTTTCTCGATGACAGTGGCTATATTTTAATCTACGGAGGAGCCAGTGAATCTTATCCTGTACCTCAGTGGAGTAATATCATTAGTCGGATTCAAGAAAAACAGCCTTCCCTTTCTATTGTTCTCTTACAAGGTGCAGGGGATCAAGCTTGGGTTAATCCTTTACTCAATAGTTGTTCTAACCTAAAAGTAACTAAACCAGGGGATCTTGGTAAGTTGTCTGCCATGATAGCAGGGGCTAATTTGATGATTTGTACTGATAGTACCCCCTTACAGTTAGGGGTTGCAGTGGGAACCTATACGGTGGCTTTATTCGGCAAAACCGATGCTAAAAAACGACTTCCCAGCAACCAAGATCGCTATATTGTCGTTCAGTCCCCAACTTACAATTTATCTGATATTCAAGCCTCAAAAGTGTTGGAAAAAATTTGGCAAGCTTGAACACGATGATGAACCATTCTCACAGTTGCCAGTCAAGACTGATTGGTTATCGTGACGACTCCCAACGCCGAGCAAGGCTACGGCGTGGGCTTCTCTAAACCTTGAAAGATAGAGAGAACTTCCTTATAGATAAGATTACTATTGACATCTTCTTTGGTTGAAACACAAAGGAATCAAGCGCAGATGTTGTGAAGGTGCGTTTTTAAACATCTTCACAACCCTTGCGATCTAATTTATCGAAAAATCATAACTCCTGACTCGGAACTCACGTGGACAATTTAGCACCAGAGATAATCAAGAAATATAATGAACTACGTCTATCCGCTACGCTGAGATAGACGTTTCTGACGCTTCTTCGCCCCTAGTTGCCTCAT
>JASJEA010000046.1 GCA_030064935.1 Crocosphaera sp.
ATATCAAGCTAGGTTATCATAAACCACTTAATTATCATTAAATCTTATTCAAGTTGTTGATTTTTTAGTCAACTTAGATTCTGAAACCTTGATGTGATCAGTTTTTCCAAATTCTTGTCACCCCGTCAACTATTTGTACTATTAGCTCTTCGGGCGAAATTCATTTTAATCTGCGATCGCTGATTTGTAAACCCCTCACGGTGAGCCTTTTCCAACTCTTGTCCCGAATTTCTCACAAAATCTGCGGTCTCGCTGCGCGAGTGCGGCCGCACCGCAAAACAGAGAACCCTTACAGGAAGTGGGTTTGAAGCGAGCGATCTCGAAGAGAACAGCGAAGCGGTGCGCAGATTGCCCCAACCAACAGTCTGTTATCAGATTTTAAGTTAAGATTAAACCGAATTAAACGAAGATAAAAAGATAAATTAATCACTCATTTTTTCAAAAAAATATTAATAAAATCTCTAATAAAGAATTATCGGATTAATTAGAGAAAAATGGTCAGAGACTCATATCTTAGTTAGGGGCGATAGTGCATACTCCCGTGAAGAAATATTCTATATACAAAGAAATACTGTCTGAGAGGCGAGATGGAAAATCGGATTAAAGAACAACAATTAGACTTGTTAGCCGATAGAACTTCAACTCAAACATTTCAAAGTAATCAATTAAGATTATGGCTACATTCAATAGCTTATCTTCTCATAAATGCTTTTCGTCAGAACTGTTTAAAAAAAACTTCATTAGCGAAAGCGACTGTGGGAAGAATTCGTCTTAATCTGCTCAAATTGGGAGCCAGAATAAAGATTAGTTGTAGAAGAATTATTATCGCTATAGCTAGTGCTTGTCCTTATCAAGATATTTTGTCTATTGCTAACAAAAGAATTCAAACTATTCCTGATACTGGATAAGTAGAATAAGTTATTTTTTTTCAAAGATATTTATCATAAGTTGTTGACTGACTGATACTTTCATTCAGTCCTATTTATCGTGGAGAAAATAAAAATTTAATATAATTATTCCCTCTTAAACTCAGTTTTTGGATAATCAAAGTCAAATTTTTTATTCATCTATCTTCAAAATTTCTATTAGTCCTAAAAATTATCATTTTTCATCTCTGGATTGGGCTTTCAAATTAATTTGTGAGAAATTCGGGGGAAGTCCTTAGATATTACTGGTTATACTGTCACTGAGAATACTCGCCTTAGCTTCCAATTCCGTAGTCAAGATGAAGCTGAAATACAAGGCATTGGTTTGGATAATGATGATCAGCTATTCAACGATCGCAACACCATCTTTCAACTGTATGGAACTCAAACTTTTGCCAATCAAGCTTTCAATGATTACGAAGGATTAAATGATTCCCAAGCTGTTGACGGCTGGAAAGATTATAGTATCAGCCTTGGTCAATATTTCACTGGGGAATACGATCGCTTGGTATTCGTAAACGATAATGACACCATTGATAACTTAGGTGGTGCCGGACAATTCCGTAACATTGTTCTCTCTGAGGTGGCTTAAGTTCTCAGGGTATTCGGCGATCGCTGTTCTCAAGGAAAAGGCGATCGCTGTTAAAGATAAAAAAAACCTACTTATTGATCTAATTGATTTAATAAACTTCGTAACATTTCTTCTACTGATTCATGGGTATACTCGTCATTGGGATGGGGAGTTTGCCCTGGGGATTGAAAATAAGGACGTTCATCATACATTTGTCCCCATTTAAAGTCTACTTGTCTGACTAATTCATACAGTAATTCAGAATTATCAAGGATCTTTATCAGCAGTTCCTCTAAAGCTTTTAAAGGACTCTCTAAATGTTGACTTACCCCTTGTTCATCAGCGACAACCCAGGTTTGCAATATGGATTGTAATGCCCCAGATGAATCCCCTAAATTATTGGTGATAAAAATTTTAATTTCTGTTCTAGCTTGTACCAATTTTGGAACGGGAGATTCCCCTTTCAAAAAGTCCCCTCCTTCTCTTCCTATGGCTTCAGCTAGAGAAAATTTACGCCCTGCTAAAATTTCTCTTTGAATCGCTTGTTGTCTTTTTTGTTCTTTGTTATCAGTCATGGTGTTTATCGAAGAATCAATCAAGAGAGACACTACTATCTTATTGACGACAGTCTCAAACCGTCAAACAGGATCTAGAATTTAGGATGCGCGCATGCGCGAATTACCTCCAACTTGAGATGGAGGCTTGGAAACCTTTTTTTCGGTCAAATAAGTCTTCTGGTGATTACTACCAAAATTTAGTTACCTAGTAGATAAGGCTACAAAAGTCAAGGAACGTTAAATTTCATTGAACAGTTGTGTCCTGATTTCTTCCTTTGACATATTATTGATTTAGTAGTCGGACATAAAATATGGTTGTATGCCACAACGAGATTGGTTAGTACAAGACAATGGCAAGTGTTCATCTTTTGCCCCCCCTCGACAATGGGACTTATTAACGCCCACGACATCTTATCGACTGCATCGCTTTTTAACCGAGTTAGATGATATACTCAATCATGCGCAAATGACTGGACAAACAGAGTTGGAGTATCTCCCTACTCTGCGCCATCTGGTCCGCAAGTTACTTCTAAATGTTTATTGGGTTAGCCAAGAGATTCCCGAAACCTCCCCAAACTCAGAAACGGACATTAAGTTATTGTGCAACGAGCCTGGCTATCCTATCACCCTACAAACAGAGATTATGTTGCCAGGCACCTCTACCACTATTCATAACCACGGAACTTGGGGAGTCGTTGCTACTTTACAGGGAAAACAAAAAAATACCTTTTGGAAATGTATACCAACACCAGAACATCCCCAACATATCGAGAAGGTTGATGAAAAGGTGTTTCAGTTAGGGGACATTATCAGTTTAACAACAGAGGCCATTCATTGTGTCGAAGCAATAGGCAGTGAACCCACTGTTACTCTAAATCTCTACGGAGACACCAACGCCTCCAAACGTTTTAAGTTCAATCCTCTCACCCATCAAGCCTATCACTTTTAGTGGCGAGACAATGGAAATTAAAACCTATAGCTTAGAGAGCATCAACCAATCATCTAGTTAGTTGATTCTTCTGTGGTAAGGTCATTTAGTTTATCTAGAAGCAAAGGGATGGCCACAATGCTCAACTTTAAAGCCCAGGGGGCAAAAAGAAGGGTCAATAGGGATGATAACACCGCAACACATCCCAAAGCAGCTTTGACCACGTCTTCTTTCAAGTTAAAACTCAAAAAAGCCGACACCGAAGCAATTCCTAAAGTGATTAAAGAAATGATAAGCATTATTCAGTTGCTACCTCATAGTCCTCTACAGTTCAAGCGTTCCTTCGGCTAGATTACGATTCGCCTACTTCCGTCTCACCATTGGGCTTTTGCTCAACAATGTAGAGATGAACGACAAAGCTATTTGCATTCCTTTATGGTACATAACTTTTAACATAAGTGTCAACCCCTAATCAATATTTGTTAAGTAATTCGCAATTTATGTGACTTATCCCTTGACATCCTCTAAAATTGGTGATTGAAGAAATATTGGACTCTAAAACCGAATCGGAAGTCTCAGGGTCTCCAATGTAGGCCAGGCATCGTTTTTGATGTTTGGAGACGGTTCTCTTTCGGGTAAACTCTGCATCCACAAAGCCATAATTAATAAGGCCACTGTCATCACAGTTTCCCAGAAGAAGACTTGAAATGACGGTTTAGGGGCTTTCTTAAGGGAAGAGCGGTTAAGGTGAGTCCAACTATTTTGCTTGAGGCTTATGGGTTGATGACTCCACAACCCCATAGAAGTGTTAGGAGACGAACTCTCTTTAAGAGTAATAATAGTGGTTTTATTTTCCAACTTAGTTAAGTCAGGACCACTAGGCCTATCATCTTGTTCTAAGGATTCAAAAGCAGGCTTTTGCCTGATGGTGTTTTTTTTCTGTCGGTGATCCATGGGTTTTTCTCCTTGTCAAAGTTAATCCCAGACAGCTATCACCAAACGTTCACGGCTTACGATGGTAAGTTATGTTGCCTGTAATCGACATCAGTAAGTAGTCGGTTATTCCCCACACCGATAACAATAAACTCCTAATGTCTGCAATCTTGTTTAATCAAAGTATGTATTATCTACTATACACAGTATGCCCCATAATTCCAAATTCGCAACCGAAGTTTAGGCTCTTTACGAGAAGTTAGGGAAACTATCTCAAATCAAAATAATTAGGCTCTATAATCTTATTATAAATAACCATTTTCTGTGAGAAAAGTTAAACCAATATCAGAAACAGAATGATTCGTTTCTAAGGGTTTTCCTAATAATTTAGCTACATATTTGCCCAAAATATCTCCTTCGATGTTCACCCAATCTCCTGTTTTGAGATAACAAAGATTGGTTTGATTATAAGTGTGAGGAATTACCGCAGCTTTAAACCAAGTTCCCTCAGCATTACATTCAGCAACGGTTAAACTAATACCATTGACAGCAACACTTCCCTTAGGAATCAATAAGGGTTGAATATAATTTTCCCATTGTTCCATGCGCGAAGATGGGGCTTGAAAAATCATTTCCCAGGCTTTATCTGTGACAATGGCTTCTTGTAGATACGCAACACCATCCACATGGCCAGTTACAAAATGCCCTCCTAGTTTACTACCAACTCGCAAAGAGGTTTCCAAATTAACGTAATGAGCCGTTTGAATTTTTTGCTTTAAGGTTGTCCGTTGTAAAGTTTCTGGGGAGGCAGTCGCAACAAATCCATTACTGATGATTTCTTCAACGGTTAAACAGACTCCATCAACCGCTACACTATCTCCAATGGCCAAATCTGATAGAATGGGGGAGTCAGAAGCATCGGGAATTGATAGAGTAAAGCGATCCGATTCGAGGGGACGTATCACACCAAGGCCTTGAATTAAACCAGTAAACATTAAATTTAAGCTTTCCTAAAAAAATATTTCCCCTAGGTTCTACAAAAGAATGTGATTAGCCTGAGTTCGGAGTTATGATTTTTTAAACGAGACAATTATGGTTTGAGACTGCTGATTTAAGTCAGTTGTCTACAGGTTTGCTTATATCCAACTCAGGTCATTAGCATTTTAGGGCATACTGTGAGTATAACCCATTGTTTAACTCTCGTGAACAACGAGGATCAGGGAATAAATAAGCAATTTTTACTGCAAAAATTACTGTTTTTTTTGAAGATAATCGAGAGGATTAATCCATGATTGAAATGAGAGTCGCAGGAATAGCTTTAGATGCAGTTAGCCGTAGTCCCATAGTTTTGTTAAAGGATGGTTCTGAACGTCGGGCCTTGCCTATCTACATTGGACAGGATCAAGCTAAGTCAATCATTGGGGCCATTGAAAATCAAAAACCGCCTCGCCCTCTAACTCATGATTTAATTGCCAATTTATTTGAAGCTTGGGGAATGTCTTTGGATAAAATTGTCATTCATTCTCTACAAGATAATACTTTTTATGCTGTTCTTTGTCTAAGCCAAGGAAAAACGAAAAAGGAAATTGATTGTCGTCCTAGTGATGCGATTTCTATTGCTTTACGTACTAATAGTCCGATTTGGGTTATGGAAGGGGTGATTGCTGATGCTTCGATTCCTGTTGATAGAGAAGCGGATGAAGAAGAACGTCAAGCATTTCGTGATTTTGTCGATAACTTAAGTCCCGAAGAATTAATTAAAAGAGCAAGATTAGAAAAAAATGATGAGCAATAGTAATTAATTGAGAGTTGAGAATTGGTTACAATGCGCTATCGACGTTTTGGTAAAACGAATTTATATTTATCTGTTTTTTCTCTGGGAACAATGCATTGTTTGTCATCTCCAACCCTATTTAATGAGACTTTAGAAACGGCGATTTCTTTAGGTATTAATCATTTAGAAACGGCTAGAGGCTACGGAAAAAGTGAACAGTTTTTAGGGGATTTTTTGCAACAACAAACATTAATTCCCAGAGAAGGGGTTTATATTACCACTAAGTTAAGTCCTACCCCTGAGCCTGACACCATGAGTCGGTGGATTGATGAATCTTTACAACGTTTACAGTTAGATTATATTGATTGTCTTGCCATTCATGGTCTGAATACCTGGGAACACCTGGAATGGGTGACGAAAGAGAAGGGCTGTTTTTTGCCCCTACAACAGGCGTTGGATGAGGGGAAGATACACCACATAGGTTTTTCTAGTCATGGCAGCTTAGAACTCATCCTAGCAGCTATTGAAAGCAATTTATTCGAGTTTGTCAACCTTCATTATTACTATTTTTTTCAACGAAATGCTGCTGCGATCGCCTTAGCCTCTAAAAAAGATTTAGGAATTTTTATTATTTCCCCTGGCGATAAGGGAGGGTTACTCTATACACCTTCTTCTTTATTAAAATCCCTATGTGATCCTTTTACTCCCTTGTATCTTACCTATCGCTTTTTGTTAAGCGATTGCCGTATTACCACTTTAAGTACAGGACCTTCCGATCCAACTCAACTGGATTGGCTCCTATCGCTTTGTGAACAAAATGACAAGTTGACTCCAGAAGAAAAGGATAAATTACATCAGTTAGATGAGCATTTAAACAGGGTTTTAAAAACAGATCAATGTCATCAATGTTATCAATGTTTACCCTGTCCTGAATTGATTAATATCCCTGAAATTTTACGTCTAAGAAATTTAGCAGTTGCTTATGATATGAAAGACTATGGTCAATATCGTTATAGAATGTTAGAAAATGCAGGACACTGGTTTCCTGGTACTAAAGGTAATCGTTGTACAGAATGTGGTGATTGTTTGCCCCGTTGTCCTCAAGGTTTAGATATTCCTAATTTATTAAAAGATGCTCATAGCAGTTTAAATGGGGTTTCTCGCAGACGCTTATGGGAGTAAGTTATCTAGAGTTTGGTTAGCAACAAAGAGAACATTAACAATAAGTTAACAAGCTAAAAATTTGATTTTTTTGGGAATAATAAGGATGAATTAGCTGTCAAAATGATTTTGAGACTGATAAAGCGATGATTAACCAACACCAACAGAATGTTTTAACTATCTTGCTAATGCGTTTTTCCGTTCGGCCATCAGAAGGAATAAAAATGGGGGAACAATGGTTAAACGAACATCCTCAATCAAATTGGGCAACGATTGTAAGATTACTCAAAAATAATGAGCTTACCATTGTGGAAAGAAGTCTTAAATTTATTTCTAAGCCTTCCAAACCGAATAAAAGTAAAATATTACGCAAGTACAGAGGGGTAGAAATGCCAGCTAAACCAACACCAACAATTAAAGAACAAAGTTCAGAAAAAAAACGCCGATATCGGGGTGTTGAATATTAAATGAGCTAGTTTCCTGCCATGGGAGACGAGCATTTCCTGGAAGTTACCCCCAACTTCCAGGAACAGAGCAGAGCAGAGAAGAAAAAATTGCATGACATAATATGATTATCGCCTAATTTTTTGTGCCTGATTAACAACAACTCCACTAACAAAACGACCATAATTTTCTAAGCGATCGCTTTGACCAACTCGATCAGGATGGTCAAAAACATCGCTTAAACCAGCTATAGTGACTGCAATTGTTGCCATTAGGATCATATAGTTACGAAGGATAATAATTTTTTTAGTAGGATTCGATAACATAGATTCTCTTAAATGGGTTTTATGTAAATCAGCCAATGGGAGCATCTCCCAATAACGGATAGGGCTAAATTTTAAAAATTGCCTTCTAGGATAACATTTTTATTCAGAGTTGAGCAGAGATCGAAAAACCCCCACCCGAAAAAACGGATTGGGGATAACCTAACCTGCATTATTCATGAAGATTCCAAAAAATCCTCGAAAGCCTTGCTAGCTGGTTCATCTAGCGATATCGCCAAAAAACAGACTATTTTTTGGGATGCCTTCAAAATCAGGGTTTAAGACATTGGTGAATAATGCAGGCTAAGTTCGATATCAGGAAATTTGAAGACAAATTATTAAAATAAGCAGTTTAAAACCCTGATTGTCTGGTTTAAAAAATCATAACCCCGAACTCCTAACTCCGAAAACTGAATTCGTATGGGGATAGATGACCAAAAATATTAACTTAATGTCGGGAGAAGTCTCTCACTATAGCTAAGGCGGACCCATCGAAGCATAGCTGAGTACCGCCGGAGGCTTAGTGATGAGATGAATCCCGACCAATATATTAACCTGCCACAGCACAACCTTAGTAACACAGTTGGTGCTACCATTATAGTAATCTTGTGCTAGAATAACGCCATGACTCTAACACTCAACTATACCTACCGCATTTACCCTGATAGTAAACAAGAGGCAATGTTATCTGAATGGCTAGAAATTTGTCGCCGTTCTTATAACTATGCTTTGCGTGAGCTAAAAGATTGGATTGCTTCACGCAAGTGTCCAGTAGATAGGTGTAGTTTAGAGTCAGAATATATTATGGCGGCAAGCTACCCTTTCCCTAGTTATCATCAACAACAAAATCAATTACCCAAGGCCAAAAAAGTATTTCCCCCCTTAGCTGTAGTCCCCAGCCAAGTCTTACAAACTAATGTCAGAAGACTTCATGACGCTTGGGACTTTTTTCGGAATAGAGGATTTGGTTTCCCCAGGTTCAAGAAATATGGACAGATGAAGTCTTTATTATTTCCTCAATTCAAAAGCAACCCGTTAACAGGGTGGCAAATAAAATTGCCAAAATTGGGGAAAGTTGAGATAAATCTTCATCGTCCAATCCCAAATGGTTTTGTGCTCAAACAGGTACGAGTGCTCAAAAAAGCTTCATGCTGGTTGGCTGTAATTAGCATCCAATCTGATCTAAACCTACCTGAAATTGAGACACCATTCGGACATTATTTAGGAATTGATTTAGGGTTAGATAAATTCTTAGCCACATCGGATGGTTATTTAGAAAAGGGACGTTTATTCTTAAAAACCGAACACCGTCGGCTGAAAGTGCTACAACGTCGGTTGAGTAGAAAACAAAAGCGAGTGGGTAATTCGGATTCGCCATCAGAATCTAAGACGCACTCAAGGCAGGGTTCTAACAACTATGAAAAGGCGAGAAAAAAGGTAGAAAAGCAGCATAATCACATTGCTTTCCAGCGCAAAGATTACCATTTCAAATTGGCCCATAAAATATGTGATCTGGGGGATAGTATCTTTCTAGAAGATATTGACTTCCGTGTTATGGCAAAGGGCTTTCTGGGTAAGCATACTCTGGATGCAGGGTTCGGGCAGTTCAGAGATATTCTCAAATATATCTGTAAGATTAGGGGTAAATATTTCGGTTTAGTTGATCATCGTGGCACTAGCCAGACTTGCCCTAATTGTCGTGCAGAGGTGAGAAAAACTTTAGCTGATAGGGTTCATAATTGTCCTCAATGCGGATACCAATGTCATAGAGATGTGGCCAGCGCACAAGAAATCTGTAATCGAGGAATGGAAAAACATAGTAGGCAGGGACTCTGCCGAAAGGAAACCGTCTGTCAAACGGGGCGTACAAGCTCTGGAGGACACCTCCAGAGACAGCCCCTTGTCGAGGTGTCGGGGATGAGTAATCTAGACAACTGGCGTAGGGGGACTATCCCTCTGTGGGCAGAAATATCTCGTCGTGAGTCGGGAAGCCCACACCATAATCTCTGATTTGGTGTGGGAGGATGTCACTTTATTCTTTTGTTTCTGTTGTTTGAGATTCTTCAATGGTGTTGACATCAGGAGTTTGACTAGGATCTAATTTAAAGATCAACACAGATAAAGGAGGCAAACATAAATCGAGGGAATAAGGCTTATGATGGAATGACCATTCATCAGCCCATTTTCCGCCTAAATTACCCATGTTACTGCCACCATATTTTTTGGCATCACTATTAAACAATTCAATGTAATATCCTGTTTGAGGAACACCCACACGGTAATGACTGTGGGGTTGAGGTGTGAAATTACAGATCACGAGTAAAGAGTCTTGGGGATCATCACTTCGTCGCAGAAAAGAAACCACGCTGTGGGTATTGTCGTTACAATCGATCCATTCAAAACCGTGGTACTCAAAATCGTGAGTATATAAAGCTGGCTCTTGTTTATAAAGGTTATTGAGATCGCTGAAAAATTGTTTAAGTTGCTGATGGGGTTCATACTGTAATAAATGCCATTCTAAGTCCCCCCAGACATTCCATTCACTCCACTGGCCAAACTCCATACTCATAAACATGGTTTTTTTGCCGGGGTGGGTGTACATATAGGTAAATAAAGCGCGGACATTGGCGTATTTTTGCCATTCATCTCCAGGCATTTTACCCAGCATATTACTCTTACCATGAACCACCTCATCATGGGACAATGCCAGCATAAAATTCTCGTTGTAATAATACAACATACTAAAGGTGACATTATTTTGATGGTATTGACGGAAAACGGTGTCAATGCTGAAATAGTCTAACATATCGTGCATCCAACCCATATCCCATTTGAGATTAAACCCTAACCCACCATCGTAAATGGGGCGAGACACTTTTTCCCATTCTGTGGACTCTTCAGCAATAGAAAGGATACCAGGAAAATACTCGAATAAGAGAGTATTCACCTCCCGTATAAAATTAACAGCTTCGATATGTTCATCCCCACCGTATTCATTCGCGATCCATTCTCCCTCTTTACGGAGATAGTTACGGTACAACATCGAAGCAACCGCATCTACTCGAATACCATCAATATGATACTTATCAAACCAAAAGAGAATGTTAGCCACTAAAAAGTTACGCACTTCATGACGGCCATAATTAAACACCAACGTCCCCCATTCTTTATGTTCTCCAATACGGGGATCGGCGTGTTCATAAAGATGGGTTCCATCAAAATAGGCTAATCCGTGAGCATCCTTGGGGAAATGACCTGGAACCCAGTCTAAAATGACCCCAATACCATTTTCATGACATTTATCCACAAAATACATGAAATCTTCGGGACGACCAAAACGGGAGGTTGGGGAATAATACCCTGTCACTTGATACCCCCAAGATCCGTCAAAGGGATGTTCTGCAATGGGTAATAACTCAACATGGGTGTAACCCATTTCTTTGATATAAGGGATGAGTTTTTCCGCTAATTCATAGTAACTGAGGAAACGAGCCCCTGGGTTCCATTCCGAAACGATGACGGGCTCAGCTTCCCCATTAAGAAGGGGCATTTTTTCTTCAGCAGAGGCGTGTAACCAAGATCCTAGATGAACTTCATAAACCGAAACTGGTTGTTTCAGGGGATCACAATTGCGTCGTTTTTCTAGCCATTCCCCATCCTGCCATTCATAGATATTATCAATATCCACAACAATAGAAGCTGTTTGGGGGCGAACTTCCCTATAAAAGCCGTAGGGATCGGATTTTTCGTAAATATGACCTTCGCTATTTTTGATCTCGTATTTATAAACCGTTCCTGCTCCTATTTCTGGTACAAAGAGTTCCCAAACGGTATTGTTTCGTTTACGCATCTGGTGTTCTCGGCCGTCCCAGTGGTTAAAATCACCAATAATAGAGACATTTCGTGCATTGGGGGCCCAAACCGCAAAATAAACTCCTTTAACTCCTTGAATCTCACCTAAATGAGCCCCTAGTTTTTCATAAATACGATGGTGGTTACCTTCTGAAAATAAATAAATATCCTCATCCGTCAAATAGGGAGAACTGAAGGTGTAGGGATCATAAATGACTTTTTCGTATTCTCCTTCTTTGACTTTGAGTTGATAATGATTGAGTTCAGGGGTTTCAATAATACATTCAAAAAAGTTAGGATGATGAATAGAGTTCATGGGGTCTTCTTTTCCTTCTGTGGGACGAATCACCCATGCGGCTTGTGCTTTTGGTAAATAAGCCCTGACTACCCATTTTTTGGTCTTACCATTCTCTTCGAGAAGATGGCAACCTAAAATTTCAAAGGGATCATGATGTAAATTATAAACAATTTGATTAACTTGATCGGCAGATATGGTGGTGGTCATGGGCCTGGTTATGTGGACAAACTGAAGAAAGAGACTTACTATATAATGTCAGAACTCAGTAGTCATAAGTTTCCTTGAGTTTCTACAAAAATAGAGACTATCTTTGAGAAACACTGGACAAACTTACACTTTGACGACTGTATCTGTTAAGAGTGCATCTTACAACAGTTTGGCACAACCGCTATATAAAACTTACTCAAATCTACTCATCAAGCTTAAATTCTGATGGTAAGATGATTTGAGTCTATTTTATTTTCTGCTTCAGCCAAGGGATTCGGCCCTTTTAATTATTCATTGCCAATAAGAGGTTGTAGAATCTCGGCTAACCATTTGATAACTTTTTGCTGATAACGATCGCCTTCGGGCAACTCAGACAAGGCGCGACTATAATCGGCGATCGCATAATTCCAATCCCCTCTTAGATAATGAGTGTAGCCTCTTTCGGCATAAATACGCCCTTGATATTGCTTGCCGATAACTTTGGCGATTTCTAGGGTTTCGATGGCTAATTCATAATTGCCTAGTTCTCGTAAGGTAATTCCATGATTAATCCAAACTTTTTGGTTATAAGGATTGATATCTAAGGCCTGTTCGTAGTTCTCTAGGGCTTTGCTTAAATTTCCCTGCTTCGCATAACAGTTTCCTCGGTTATTATAGGCTCTATCTAAACGAGGGTTAACGGCGATCGCTCGGTTAAAATCAGACATGGCCCTTTTATAGTTGCCTATTTTGAGATACATCAAGCCTCGGTTATTATAATCGATGGCACTGTCTGGACAACGGGCAATTAATTGGTCTAAAAGAGAGATAGCTTGTTGATAATTCCCTTGCTTCGCTTCTTGTTGGCTGTTGATTCTTAAGTGTAAATCGGAAAGGGCTTTTTTTTGCAGTTGAGTAGCAATGGCGATCCCCAGAGCGCAGTGGTTTGAGAAGGAGCCAAGAGAAGTGGGCGATCGCTGTTTATTGTGAGCATTAATTATAGGATCTTTCATAAAACTTTTTATAGGGTTGATTAAAGTTACTGTACTCAATAGTTTGATTGTTAATGGTAAAAAATGTGTCACTCCCACAACTGTCTTCAAACGGGATGGTTGATCATTGTTGTTTATAAGTCTTTCCTGTAGCGAGTTTTACCCTTACCTAAAATTTTCCTTAAGTTTTTAGTCTATCTAGAATAAAGGGCTTAGTCTCATGAACCTATCACTGCTAAGATCAAAACATCTCTGAGTGAAAATCAATTCATAGACTTATAATACTATGTCCCCTGCTACTTTCTTGGCTAATCAAGACGATATTTCAACTGATGATTATTGTGTATTTGGTTTAGCGACTTGTTTTTTAAAGGATGACGGTGAATTCCATCAAGTTCGTGTCATTGAACCCATTCCCTCGGCTGCTTTAGAAGCCATTTGTAAAGGGATTCCTACCTCTTACGAGTTAGCTTGTGCTAAGTCTATTGGTGAAGTTCTTACCAATGAGACTCTCACAAAAACGGCTGATTTTCCTGAAGATGCTCAATTTTGTGATAACTTTAGCGAACGTACTTTGGCTGCGGTGAGAACTTACAAAACTCGTCGGGAGGCTCAATCTTTGATTCCTTTGGGAACTATTAAGAAAGACTTCCATTTCTCTTTGGATAAAAAACGGGTTTTGAACGCAGTGAATGTGGTTAAAACTGAGGACAATGTGAAACAACATTCCCATACCCATAAAATTCTTTAAGGGAAGTTTTTCATTAAGGGAGTGTGAGGAGTATCAATCAGAATTTAGAATTGCCTCCATCTCAAGGTGGAGGCTTGAAACCCTTTTTTTCGCTCTCAATTTATCTATCATAAAAATTGTAAAAATAATATCTTTTTAACATAAGTTGACAATGTGTTGTAACTCTTAATAAAAAGAAGGGTTACGAAGAGGACAAAGGCTGGTAGACTGTGATCCAAGCCTCGTAAATTACTGCTAAAAAAGGTAACAAAAACGTTACATAATAAAGTAGAACGAGTTATCGATTGATTCAGAAAAATCTTTTTAAACAAGCTATGGTCAATACCCTTCAAAAACCTGAATTTGAGGAACTCCGTCCGGGGATTAAAGTTCCGGCCAAAGAAACGATCCTAACCCCTCGCTTTTACACCACTGACTTTGAAGCGATGGCGAAAATGGACATTTCAGTTAACGAAGCGGAATTACAAGCCATTCTCGAAGAATTTCGTACCGATTATAACCGTCATCATTTTATTCGTCGTGAAGAATTTGCCCAAACATGGGAGCATATTGATGGGGATACCCGTCGCTTGTTTGTGGAATTTTTGGAACGTTCTTGTACGGCGGAGTTTTCAGGGTTTCTTCTCTATAAGGAGTTAGGAAGACGTTTAAAGGATAAAAGTCCTGTTTTAGCCGAATGTTTTACCCTGATGTCCCGTGATGAAGCCCGTCATGCTGGTTTCCTCAATAAAGCCTTATCTGATTTTAATATGTCTTTGGACTTAGGGTTTTTAACCAAGAGTCGTAGTTATACCTTCTTCCAACCTAAGTTCATTTTTTACGCAACTTATTTATCAGAGAAAATCGGTTACTGGCGTTACATTACCATTTATCGTCATTTAGAGAAACATCCTGAAGATAGAATCTATCCGATTTTTAACTTCTTTGAAAATTGGTGTCAGGATGAGAACCGTCATGGGGACTTTTTTGATGCCATTATGAAGGCAACTCCCAATATTTTAAATGATTGGAAAGCCCGTTTGTGGTGTCGTTTCTTCCTCTTGTCTGTGTTTGCTACTATGTATCTCAATGATATACAACGGTCTGATTTTTATGCGTCTATTGGACTGGATGCACGGGATTATGATAAATATGTTATTGAGAAGACCAATGAAACAGCCGGGCGAGTTTTTCCTGTTATTTTAGACGTGGAAAACCCTGATTTTTATGGTAGTTTAGAAGTCTGTGTCAAGAACAACGAAAAGTTACGGGAAATTGACGCTTCTAATAGTCCTACCCCCGTGAAGTTCTTGAGAAAGTTACCCGCATTTGTGTCTAATGGAATTCAGTTTATCAAACTGTATTTTATTAAACCCATTCGCGTTGACAAATTAGAAGGAACGGTTCGCTAAAGGTTTTGAGTTAGTTTACGTTTTGAGTACCCGCTACGGCGGGTTTTTTGTTTTTTAACAAAATGTTTGCAGAAGTCCCCACCTATAAATTCTAAAAGAAATACTCATATTTTAGGTGGGGATGAATGCAAACCAATAAATCAACCACTTCGTTGTCCTTATACTCTTAATCCTATGGTAGAATATTAGCACTTAGCTAAGTTGAAGATAATGTACAAGGCATATAAATATAGAATATATCCTGATACTGAACAACAGCAAGCATTAGCCAGGGCTTTCGGTTGTTGTCGATGGTATTGGAATTATTCTTTAGATTTATGCCAGAAAACTTCTCAAAAGACCGGAAAAAGCTTGAGTAGAGGGGCTATTCAAGGTCTTTTACCAGGACTGAAAAAGGAATATCCTTGGCTGAGTGATGCCTATTCTCAGTGTTTACAATTTGTAGCGTTAAATCTCTCACGAGCTTACCAAAATTTCTTTGATAAAAGAGCGAAGTTACCTCGATTCAAATCAAAGCATGGTAGGCAGTCTATGAGCTATCCTGCTAATGTTAAGTTTGAGGGAGATTACCTGAAACTAAATCGAAAGATAGGTTTAGTTTATTGCCGTCGTCACCGAGATTTTGAGGGAACTATTAAGACAGTTACGCTCTCAAAAAACAGTGATGGTAAATATTATGCTTCTGTCTTGGTTGATGATGGTAAAGAGAAACCAGAAACCTCAACAGAGGGTAAGGCCATCGGCATAGATTTAGGATTAACCGATTTTGCTGTTGCGAGTGATGGCTCAAAATTTGATAACCCTAGACATTTAGCCAAACATCAGCATAACTTAAAGCGTAAGCAACAAAAATTATCTCGGAAACAAAAGGGGAGTAATACTAGACAAAAAGCCAGAAAGATAGTAGCTAACGTCCATTCTAAAATATCTAGATGTCGAGAGGATTATCTGCACAAACTATCCCGTAAGATAGTCAACGAAAACCAAGTTATTGCCGTAGAAAATCTCAATGTCTTGGGAATGGTAAAAAACCATAATTTAGCCAAAGCTATCAGTGATTGTGGTTGGGGAATGTTCTGTACAATGCTCAAATATAAAGCAGAAAACGAAGGAAAAACTTATATTGAAGTTGATAGGTTTTTTCCTAGTTCTAAAACTTGTCATGTTTGTCTAAATCAAGTGGACAGCTTACCTCTTGAGGTTAGACACTGGACTTGTGAGCATTGTCAAACTAATCATGATCGTGACATAAACGCATCAATAAATATTAGAAATGAAGCCTTACGGATACTGCGAGTGCGTAATTCGGCTTCGCAAGCCGAATGTAAGACGCACTCAAGACACTCGTTAGGAACTAGCGAGACTGCCAATGGAGGGAATGTAAGACGGTTAGGTGGCAAGATTTCTTGCCTCTTAGACGCAACTCCCAAAGAAATTGGAAGCCCCAACTATATTGCTTGCAATTAGTTGGGGTAGTTCACTTACACCATCAACATCTCAGAAGGCAAGCGTTTAAAGGTCAATCTTTCGTCTTCAACATCGACAAAAATTGTGTCCCCTGCCTTGAATTCTCCTCTTAAGATTGATTTAGCAAGGGGGGTTTCTAGGTACCGTTGAACAGCCCTTTTTAATGGTCTGGCACCATAAACAGGATCGTAACCAATATCAGCCACAAAATCTAGGGCTACATCTGCGAGTTTTAGGGACATTTTTTGGTCTTCCAAACGACTTCTTAGTAGTTGAACCTGTAACTTGACAATTTCTCGTAATTGTGATTTTTTTAAACTGTGGAAAATGATAATTTCGTCGATCCGATTGAGAAATTCAGGACGGAAACTATTCCTCATTGCCTCCATGACACGGGAGCGCATTTCGTCATAACGAGTATCGTCTCCGGCTACATCTAAAATGTATTGAGAACCGATATTACTGGTCATGATAATGATAGTATTCTTGAAGTCTACAACTCGACCTTGAGAGTCCGTTAAACGTCCATCATCGAGAATTTGTAACATGATGTTGAAGACATCCCCGTGAGCTTTTTCTATCTCGTCAAAGAGAATTACTGAATAGGGGCGACGACAAATTGCTTCGGTTAATTGTCCCCCTTCGTCATAGCCTACATATCCTGGAGGTGCACCAATTAAACGAGATACGCTATGTTTCTCCATATACTCAGACATATCAATACGAACTATGGCTTCTTCCGTATCAAAAAGATTCTTGGCCAAGACTTTGGCTAATTCAGTTTTACCGACTCCAGTGGGACCTAAGAAAATAAAACTGGCAGTGGGACGATTGGGATCAGAAAGTCCAGCTCTTGAACGCTGTATTGCTTCTGATACTGAGGTTACCGCCTCTTCTTGTCCGATAACTCGTTCGTGTAATTCGTCTTCTAAATGTAATAGTTTTTCTTTCTCAGATTCTACTAATTTACTGATAGGAATACCCGTCCATTTAGAGATAATTTCCGCAATATCTGATTCAATTACTTCCTCCCTTAACAAAGTTTGACCTGTCGTTTGTCTTTCTTCAATTTTACTTTCTAATTTCTTAACTTGTCCTTTTAAATCAGTCAGTTTACCATAGCGTAATTCAGCAGCTTTATTGAGGTCATAATCTCGTTCTGCTTGTTGAATTTCTAGGTTAACTTGATCGATAGTTTCTTTAAGTTTACGAATCTCATCAATAACCTCTTTTTCTGATTGCCATTGAGCGTTTAGTTGAGATTGTTCTTCTTTAAGATCAGCTAATTCTTTCTCCAATCTTTCTAAACGTTCACGGGACGCTTTATCTTCTTCTTTTTGTAAAGAAAGTCGTTCCATTTCTAACTGAAGTATTTTACGATCAACTTCGTCCAATTCTTCAGGTTTAGAGGTAATTTCCATCTTCAATTTAGCGGCAGATTCATCTACTAAATCAATGGCCTTATCGGGTAAGAAACGATCACTGATATAACGGTTAGATAACATGGCTGCTGCAACCAGAGCAGTATCAGAAATTTTTACCCCATGATGGACTTCATAACGTTCTTTTAGTCCCCGTAAAATGGATATAGTATCCACGACATTAGGTTCATTAACTAAGACTTCTTGAAAGCGTCTTTCAAGGGCCGCATCTTTTTCGATATACTTCCGATATTCATCGAGAGTTGTTGCACCAATACAGCGCAATTCTCCCCTTGCTAACATGGGTTTTAAAAGGTTTCCCGCATCCATAGCCCCTTGGGTTGCACCGGCACCGACTACGGTATGAATTTCATCTATAAAGAGGATAATATTTCCCTGAGAATCAGTTACTTCTTTTAAAACTGCTTTCAATCTTTCTTCAAATTCTCCTCGATATTTTGCCCCTGCAATTAAAGAACCCATATCCAGAGCAATTAATTTTCTATCTCGTAAAGATTCAGGAACATCTCGATTAATAATTCGTTGGGCTAATCCTTCCACAATCGCCGTTTTTCCTACTCCTGGTTCCCCAATTAAAACGGGATTATTTTTGGTTCTACGAGATAAAATTTGAATGGTACGACGCACTTCATCATCTCGACCAATGACAGGATCTAGTTTACCTTCTCTAGCTAATTGTGTTAAGTCTCTTCCATATTTTTCTAAGGCTTCATATTTACCTTCGGGATTTTGATCACTCACTTTTTGATTTCCTCTCACTTGTTTAATAATGTCTTTTAAGTTATGTTCAGTTAGACCAAATTCCTTGAATAAATTTTTACCAAAACGATCATCTTTACTGTAAGCTAAGAGTAAATGTTCAATGGAAATATAGTCATCTTCAAATTCTTTGCGAAATGCCCCACTTCTGTCAAGTAAACTGTCTAAACTACGCCCTAAATATACGGATTCTCCAGGGTTAGAGACTTTCGGTTGACGACGGATAAAATCTTCGGTTCGATCTCGTAATTTAGGGACACTTATGTTAGCTTTATTAAAGATACTGGCCGCTAGTCCCTCTTGCTCAATGAGGGATTTCATTAAGTGTTCACTTTCAATTTGTTGATGACTATTTTGTTTAGCAATATCTGGAGTTCGCACGATGGCTTCCCAGGCTTTTTCTGTAAATTGATTGGGGTTAGTTGGTTGCATTGTTAGAATTATCTATAATTGATTACACTGTTATTGTAATCTTCTTTCCTGAGCCCAGAACGACGGTTTACCCTACTGTTTAAGGTGGGGTTTACATCAGTAAATAGTAAATAGAATTCAACAACCCTAACTTACTCCGTTTCACTACGTTGAAGGCGCGGGATTGCCACTCCTAAAAGTGGCGACGAAAGCGTTGAATAGCCCATAGAGCCTAGTCTTGGAACACACTCTCAAATACTTGTCTAGTTT
>JASJEA010000109.1 GCA_030064935.1 Crocosphaera sp.
TGTATAAAAACTTAAATAAATTATATCGTAAGCGTTGTGAAGGTGTGTTTTTAACCACCTTCACAACATCCGCTTAGAATCCTTTGTGTTTCAACCAAAGGAGATGTCAAATCATCTCTTTCCCACCTTGAAGCCTATTAACGAAAAGCGAGGAAGCAATCCATTTGCTGAAATTCCTGACAATCAAACGGATGCCTGGTTTTTTGAGAGGCAAGAACTGTCATTCCCTCCTTCAAGGGACATTATCGATAACTTTTCTGAAAGTAATTCCTCGGCTTTTGAGCCACGAGAGGCGATTAAAGGAGATATCGCGCGAGCGCAGTTTTATATTGCATCAATTTATCGTAATCAAGTTAACAGCAACTTCTTTAAAGGTCAACAGAAAACACTATGTCAGTGGCATAAATCTGACCCGGTTGATACAGCAGAAATGACTCGCAACTCCAAGATCAAAGCTTTACAAGGAAACGATAATCCATTTATTTTAGACGCAACTTTAGCTGATCGACTTTATTGTCAGTAGTTTACTTGAAGGAAAATATAGGGTTTCTCACTCTCATAAGGTACACTAATGCCTTGTTCCCAAACTCCGAACTCCCAAAAATAAAACATTTTGTACCTCACGGGTATGGGAAATCCTACTTTGAGGATTTGGAAAAGCCAACGCTGTAGCTTTACTACGGCGTTGATAGTCGTCACCTAACGCTGTATTGAACCGCTTTCTTTAATAACATCATTGTAATTTGAAGGCAAACCTCTGGTTTTGTCAATCAATTTTTCTGTTTGTTGAGCAATATTTTGTAAGCTTTGCTCAATTCGAGGACAAAGTTGTTTAAGACCAAAAATAATGGCAATCCACCACCTTGTTTCATCCATCCCTAACCCTTTAATAAAGATATCTAGGTCAATTGGTTGAGTTATTGATCTTGTGGGTAAGGCGTTAGGGCTTAAATTCCATAACCATGCTTCTGCAACATAAAGAAGGCCATCATGACTATTTTCTAAACCTAAAGAATGATAATAAGCAGTAATAGCTGAGTAACTAATATCAATCCAACGAGGAATTTTGGCAGAAGCAAAAGCAAGATTTCCCTGAACAAAAAAGGAACTAGAATTAAGTACAGAAAGTAATTTCTTTTCTTCCTCTTTCTGTAGCGATGTTTCTCCTCTGTAGGCAATTTTGACTAACATTTCTACCGCCAACCATCTTACAGGAATTAAGTCAAGCCCAAATAATAAATTGTTGAAGTTAATATTAGTTTTATTAGGGTTTAATTGAGAACTTTTTAAAGGTTTAATTTCCCTTAATCTTTCTTCTATTTTTGGGAATAATTTGGCTAATCCTAGTATTAGATTAGAAAACCATTTCTCAGAAGATAATCCCATTTGACTAACATAATCATCAGCGATAAATTTAGGAACATTATGATTAGTTTCATCTAAACTGAATAACCAACTTTCCCAAACATATAATAAATGACTTTCCCCTGCTTCACAAGGCAGTATTTTATGAATATTATTAATAGTTGTTAATATCCATTCAGGAATTTTGAGCGATGAAAAAGTTGTTATTCCATTAACCAAGAAGTCAGTTGATTTTAATTGCTTTAACAGTTGCTCACCTTGAGAAGATTGACAATAAATTTCACCTATTTGGTACAGTTTTACACACAATTCAGCTACTAACCAACGAGAGGGAATTTTGTCTAAGTCTATAATACCAGACATTAAATTAATAATAGGATCGAGATTAGGATCTTCTCTTATTATGGGTAACTCAATGGATAAAGATAAACTGAAGTTTTCATTATTATTGTCTAGGTTTGATGGGGGAACAATCAATAAATAAAGAGGAATAGCAACTTCTTGTACACCAGGAAAACGTAACCAGTTGTTTAAAGTTTTTCCAGGTTGTAAATTAGCTGGTATTTTTAATACTAGGGTTTGTTGAATTGTTTGTTGAGATGGAATAACAGTAAAGAAAGGATAGATATTTATAACAGAAGAAATGATTACCTCATTATCAATAACCCAATCTTCTAAAGTAGGACGAAATAAGAGAATTTCTTGACTTGAATTGGTTAAATTTAATTGTAAAGTAAGTTGACTATTGGAAGAAACTTGACAACGAATTTCTGGGATCATTTCAAGACAAAAATACTGGGCTAAATTAGTTTACTCGTTACAAGACTAACAGATCAATTAAACATCAATAATGACCCAAAGTTCGTTAGATTTGGACTGAAATTCATTAATAGGGTAAGCAACAGCAATTTTATAATCACCTTCATTCGCCATGACTAAAGCATAATTATTGCTCTTATTTTTAATTACTCCACTGTTGGTTATTTCCCATTGTTGAGTCAGAGAATAATTAATAGGATTAACCACAACTGTTTTTAAATAACTAATCCCTGGAATATCTTGCAAGTCTAAAGCAAAATCCCCTAGCTTACTTTTAATCACCCCATTGGGTTGTAGTTCCCATTTTTGACCGTTACTATTATTAAAAATATAACCCCAAACGGCTGTTCCTGGATTGCTTTGTCCCCCAGGAATATCTAATATTAAATCTGTGCCATTATTTTTTAATAAACAGGTTTTACTAGCTGCAACTAATTGAAGATTATCTTGTTTCCAAGTTGGCCCATAAATAGCACCATCATTACCATTTCCTGTTTTATCTAAAACCTTATTTCCTACTCCTTCATCTAGGGGTAAATAAGCTACCAAACCCGATTCATTGCCTACTAAACGATGGTGCATATCTTTTTTTATTGCTTCTGGATTTCGAGCAATATTCCAGAGCCTAAAATCACTTAAACTACCTTTCCAATAGTGATAGGTATCAATCATTGAGCCAATAATAAAGTTTTCTATTCCTTCCATAGAACGATGTTTATTACTTTCTTGATACCAAGTTTCTCCATTAACCACAATTACCATTTTTCCTGATCTTGCATCTTTGATAAATGCCCAGTGAACCCAAATATTAGAAAATTCTTCCGTCTTAATTTCTTGATGAATGCGATCATAACCGTCTTGGTTTCCCGCATCCCAAAATACCCTACTCACCCCATCATTCCAAGGTAGATGAACATTTAAAACTCGATTTCTTTGGGTACTATAAGCTCCAAAAATACTGGTCTTTGCATTGCTTTCACTTTCTACTTTAGACCAAAATTCAACCGTTACTTGATCCTTAATAGCAGGAAACCATTTGGTTAGTTCAACTAAATCATTTTGTCCATCAAAATAGAGAACATTTTGCAAATTTGTCATGATCATATACCTTTGTCATCAAACAAGTTTTTAATAATTTAATGAGGAACAATCAGCCATTTTTCATTAGCTTTTGGCTGTGATTCATCAATGGGGTAGGCCATCGCAATGTAATAATCATTTTTGGATATCATTGTTAAAGCAAACTGATTACTTTTGTTTTTAATCACTCCATTATCATCAATCTCCCATTGTTGAGACAAAGCTCCATTGATAGTATTGATTGTAACTTCTTTTGCCCAAGGAAAATCTGGAATTTCTCTTAAGTCTAGAGCAAATTCTCCTAATATACTTTTAATTACTCCAGAAGGAGTAATTATCCATTGCTGTCCAAAGCTTCCATTATAAGCATAACCCCAAATTATTTGTGCTTGGTTTGGCTTGCCTCCAGGAATATCTAGGAATAATTGACTGTCTAAATTTTGAATAAAATAAGTTTGTATTTTAGTAGTTTTAAATAATTGTTTAGGATAATCCTTTACCCAATTAGCTTTAAAAATTTCTACATCTTCCATAATAATCTTAGTACCATCATTAAGAGGATAATAGCCAACTAAGTTACTATCTTGTGCTGTAAAATTTGAGGTTATATCTGATCTTATTTCTGTTTCATTTTTTGCTTTATCCCAGATATAAATTTCTGTTATTTGCCCTTTAAAATAGGTTTTTCTTAGGGGATCATGACCAATATATAAGAGGTTATTATCCTCATGTATTTGTCCCTGAAAATATGTACAATTTACCTCTTCCCCATCGATATAAAAACGAATTGCTTCACCGTCAAAAGTCCCTACATAATGATGCCATTGGGTAATATCTATATCGAGGTTACTAAAAGCATATTGCCAACCATCACTATAAATGTAAAAGCGAATAATTTTACTCCCCTTATTAGTCGCTATCATGTAAGAATTTCGTTTACACAATAACATGGCATCTCTATCCCAGTTAGTTGTTTGACTTTTTACCCAACAAGAAATCGTCATAGAATCAGTAAGTTTGGGAGGGTTATTAATTTGAATATAACTGTTATTTCCGTGAAAGTTAAGGCTACAATTTTTCATGATTTTGATAGGGTTATGGTACTAATGGCATAAACTTTATCTAGTTTAAAAAAGTATAACTTTATACTATCATTTACTGCGATAAATTACGTAATTAATTAACTCCTTCATAAAACGGCGATCGTGAACCGCCGTATTTCCAAACTCTTCAGGCTTTAAAGGGGTTTCTAAGAGCATAAAGTCCAAAGAATCAAAAATGTTGGCAGCTTGTTCTGCTAAAGTTTTCGCTACTTTCCAACCATGTTCTATACTTTCATATTTTACCATTTCATCTAAAATAAAAGCTATATTTTCTTGTGTTTTATTTTCTCTTTCGAGGGATAATATTTGTAAAATTTTCTCTGATTGATGACTATTTTTAATAACATGATTAAGCATTAAAGTCCGTTTCCCCTCGTATAAATCTCCTCCAATTTCCTTCCCATAAGCTTCTAAAGTACCTTGTAAATTCAGTAAATCATCCTGAATTTGGAAAGCAATCCCTAATAACATTCCAAAGCGAGTAATTAGTGCTAAAGGTTCCTTTAAGTCCTCTGCTTTTGCTTCTGGATAACCAATCATTAAACCTAAACGGCAAGGAGTCATAAAGGTGTACCAGCAGGTTTTTTTAACACACATTTGGAAATAATCTTGATCCCCTAAATTATCCGTATTATTAGCAACCCAATCTAATTCCATTGCTTGTCCCTCTACAGATTGCTGCGCCATAAATTCAATTTCATGGAGGATATTCATAGTCTTAGTGACTCCTACTAAAGAAAGGTTTTCTAATAATAATCCTACAGCTAAAACTTGGGTGGCATTTCCCACATTAATTGCCCTAGGAATACCAACCAGACGATGTAACGTATCTTTTCCTCTTCTAGACTCAGAACCATCTTCAATATCATCATGAATTAAGAAAGCATTATGATATAATTCTAATGCGGCTGCGGTGGTTAAAGCCCAATGACCTAAGCCTCCTATGGCTCTAGTCATACTAATACAAATCGTAGGGCGCAGCATTTTTCCGATACGAAAAGGATAATCAGTTAGTAATTTATATAAGGGTGAATATGAACCTGTAATGTCCTGTTTAGTTTGGACAAATTCCTTGATTTTATTGATAATTAAATCCCGTGAACATTCTAAAGCTTCATTAATAATATTTTTGTTATAATATAACTTTTTTTCTTCAGTTTCTACCGTAGTATTAGGGGAAGTGTTAACAGAGATTACCTCGGATTTAGTGCTGGGAATAGTCTCCACAGAAATGGTGGTACTTAAGATGAAATTATCCTGATTTTTAGGTAATGCAACTGTGACAACTGAAGGGGTTAAGGTTTGAGATTTTTTAGCCGGGCAAATCAAAAAACAATAAGCAATAAAAACTAGGATAATAAGAAAAAAAGTGAACATAAAAGTTTTAATATTTTCCACGACTATCAGGGCTAATATTATAGCATAATAGATAACTAAATATAGAAAATAATATTAATTTTTTAAAAGATTTTCAATGGCATCACAAGCGGTTTCAACCCCATTTTCTTGTCGCATTAATTCACTAATTTCTATTGCTTTTTGTCGATAACTAGGGTTAAATAATAGTTCTTGAAGCTCCCAAGCTAAGCGATCGCAACTGCATTCTTCACGAGTCAAAGATCGCCCCACCCCCAAATTAACTAAACGAGTAGCATTATCTGGTTGATCATGAGCGTAGGGAACAACTAAAACAGGTTTTCCTGCCAATAAACCTTGTCCTGTCGTTCCCACTCCACCATGATGCACAATGGCAGCAGCATAGGGAAAAATTTGGGAATAGGGGGCATAATCAACCGCTATCACCCCTTCGGGAAGATCATCCGGGGAGATTTTATCAGCACCCGATCCCATCAATAAGATAGCACGATAGCCTAACTTGGCCACAGCCTTAGCACCTTCTGTATAAAAATTACCAGGGGTTCCCACAAATAATGAACCTAATGTAAAAATAATAGGGGGTTTTCCTGCTACCAAAAATTGTTTTAATTCTGATGATAAATCTTTATCATCATGACGATCAAAAAAAGGAAACCCAGTCAGTTTAGTTTGTTGCGGCCAGTCGGGCTTTCGTTGAGCAAAAAACTGAGAAAATAAAGCTAATACTAATTGAGGTGAATATTGTCCTTCAAACACAGGATCAAGAGCCGTTTTTAGGCCTAATTCTTCTCTAAATTGACGAAAAGATGCACTGTAATAACGACCCTGATAACGCATTTGTCTTAAAATTGATTCTGCGGCTACTTGTTGTAAGGCTACTTCATAAGGGGCATTTTTGACAGAAGCATAG
Organism: Crocosphaera sp.; assembly: GCA_030064935.1. GTDB lineage: Bacteria > Cyanobacteriota > Cyanobacteriia > Cyanobacteriales > Microcystaceae > Crocosphaera. Next base: position 6,655 of record JASJEA010000109.1, read on the forward strand.
GGTACAGAAGGATAAGCAGAAAGGAAAGAAATAGGGGATAAGACTGTAGATATCCAATCAATATTAGTGGTTTCTGCGACTAAAGATGCTGCAAAAGAGAGATGATGACTAACTAAAATACTAGCCCCTTTTACTGCTTGTTTAAGGTCATAATAAGTAGTGCGAATATGAGGCATTAAAACATAAGTAATCGCATATTCACTTTCACGATTGCATTGTCTTAAAGCTTCAATTAAAGGTAAATCCTGTCCTAAATTTAATAAGGCATCTGGCCGAATCGGATAAAATTCTAGTCCTTCTTTTTCAAACTTTTTCCTAAAACTTTCCCCCATAGCCATGACAGGTTGATGTCCTCTTTCTTTAAGTTCTAAAGCAATAGCAATATAAGGATGAATATCCCCTAAAGAGCCATAGGTAGTAATGATAATTCTTTGACCCATAATGACTATTTAAAAAGTCTTGAAAATATAGTTTATTACTGTTATATTATATGTTAGTTGATTTTTGTATTTTTTAATAATAAATTAATGATTCAGGCTTCAAAAAGTTCTCAAGAACAATTAGCCAAGTGGATATATAAGCTAGTAGAAATTTTGCGTCTTCAAAATAATTCTACCTGGAGAACTTTAGTAAGAACAGTAAGCGGGAAAAGAGCTATTATTCGTTTAGATGATATCTCCTTGCAACTAGAAGCATCTCATAATCTGCCTATAGAAGTTTCCATTAATTATCCTGTCGAAACACAAAGTTATAATTTTATCAGCGATAGCGAAACAATGGTAGACATTATTGCTGGAAAAATTACCCTTGATCAAGCCTTAGCAACTAATAGGATATACTTGCGAGGTACATTAATAGACCTACGAGGCATCAGTCAATTAGTTAAAGAAATTTTAGCAGATAGTGCAATTAATTCACAATTACAAACTCTTTGGAAAGAGTTTCAGGAAAGATGGAATTATTCCTCTTCCACTTCTTATTATTCCTTAGATAATCAACAAACAAATTATAATCAATTAATATCTATTATCCCAGAAGATGTATTAAAGATTAACATTAATATTTGACCCAAGAATAAGTATTTTTACTCAAAAAATAACTTTAGGAATAGATTCACCTATCTTTTTTATATCTCAAATGTAAAAGATATATAACCATTTTATAGTAAAATAAGATTACAGATTTACCAAAGATTAATCTATAGTTGAAAATATTTGCAGTCAATAATTAGGAGCAATAATTATGGAAATCGTTGATCTGCGTGACTGGAAAGAAGAGTCCTATAAAATAGGTTCAGTGCAATGGGAACTATCAGACAATGGAGAACAAGTAGTTCAATCGAAAAATGGTGATCCCACCTTTTTTTATAGTGATTTTACTGTTTTTAAGACGAAAATTTTCGGAAAAATTATTGTTAAAGATAGTCAAGACAATGATTTTATTGGCTTTGCATTAGGATTCAATCCTGGAGATACAAAAAACCCCAATGCTAACTATATTTTAATAGATTGGAAACAACGAAATCAGTTATTGTATGGGAGCGCAAAACGGGGACTTGCTGCTTCTCTAGTGACGGGCAATCTTTCCCTCTCTGATATCTGGACTCACACTGGAAAGCTAACAGAACTTTCAAGAGGTAAAACACTAGGGAATAAAGGATGGCAACCTAACTTTGTCTATAAATTTGACTTTGTTTATACCCCAACTAACTTGCAAGTTTTTGTTAATGGTCAATTAGAAATTGATACTCAAGGAAATTTTACAGATGGACGAGTTGCTTTTTATAATTTTTCCCAAGAAAATGTTATTTATAAAGTCTTGATAAATAAGATTTTTCCCAGTGGACAATTTGAAGTCCCTGCCACTTTGGAAACAGGCATAAAATTTCCTAACCCCTTAGCTCAAGAAGAAGCTAAAGTTAAATTTATCCCCTCTGGTACTTGGTCTGTAAAAAAAGATACAATGATTACTTCTGCTGGGGAAAAAGGGGCTAAACTATTTAATAATGTTGCTTATCCTCAGAATACTCCTTACTGTTTAATAGCTGTTGATGAAGTGAGTGATGAAGTCATTGCTGAGTTAGATACTGAGAAAATTATTACTATCAAAGCAGGTCAAACTATTATCTTCAAAATGAATGAGGAACCAGGATGGTATTGGGATAATCAAGGAAGTATTACGGTTGATTGGACAGTAGTAGAATAGGTATTTTTTGATTAATAGCTATACTTTTTACTGTTTTATTTATAAGCAGTAAACCAACTTTTTGGACTATAATAATTAGGATATAAATTAAATATAAATATTATAGGTAGTTCTTGAAAAAATGGCTGCCTATTTTCGATACCAAATAACCATTGACATTTATTTGATATGACTATTAACGAACAATTATTATCTTCTATAGAAAACTTACGTGTTCCTTTAAATGATTCTAATTCTCCCATTGATTGGAAGGATTGGTATCATTATATTTTAATAGATCCTCAAACTCAAATACGGGTATTAGTTAATATTAGTTTAATCGGAAAACCAGAACAAGGAGAAATTCAAACCACCTTTATTGTAACTATACCCTCAACATTTTTACCACATAATTTATTTCCATCGGTTCCACTTTTAACCTTGGGAATTGCCTTTTCTCAAGAGTGGAAAACAAATAATATTACAACAAACCCTTTACAAATACAAGCAAGAAAAGTCAACTTAAATATTATTGGTAAAAACTGTTATTTAGAAATAAATGATCACCATTCCCAACTTGCCATAAACTTTCAAGGAGAAGTTAAAGCAACACCCTTATTAATAACCGAAAATTCTCCTTTTGGCAGTGGCTTTATTGGTTGGGGTTTTGTTCCCAGTTTAGAGGTTAGTGGAGAATTATCTATTTATAATCACAGCTTTAATATTAATCCTAATTGGTTTTGTTATCATGATCGTAATTTTGGTAGATTTCGTTGGGGAGAAGATTTCGGTTGGGAATGGTTTGTTGCCTTTTTAACTGATGATAAAGGTCAAATATTTACCTTAGTTTTAGATAAAAGAACCAATAAAAATCATTCTTTTTCAGGGGTTGCTTATATTTTTGTTTATCAAGAAAACCAACTCATCAAAACCTTCTTAGGTCAAAGCTTAGCCATTAATTGGCAATGGACTAACTCCCCCAAAAAACCATTAAGATTACCTGGAATTATGGCATCCTTATTTAGTGAACGTAGTTTAAAAATGCCTCAAGGTTTAGAAATTATTGCCAGCGACTCGCAAGATAATCTAACCCTTAATATTCAGTTTGATGCAGCAACAGAATTAATTATTCCTGAGAATCAAGCCAGACAATATAGTTTTATAGAAGAAGTAACAGGAACCACGCAAATGACCCTTTTTATTAAAGATAAAGTGATTAAAGCTAGAGGCTTAGTTTATGCAGAATATGTTATTTAATATATTAGTTTGCATTGATAATCACCCAAACCTAGTTTGTCTTTTGCTGTAGAAATTTTAACAAAATGCCGGTACAAGTCATCAACTATAAATTACACTTCTGACTTCTAAATTCTGATTGACTTCATTCAAGTGGGGACTTCTGCAAACATTCTGTTAATATTTTGCCTGTATTTTCTTGGTAGTATTAGAATAGAAGACTATGGACGTTATCCACCATAAAGCCAATCAATTATGATAGCGACACCGACAACAAAGCCTCACACAGGGAAAGACTACTTAAATTTAACCTTAACCGCTACAGATAAATTAGAGCGATCGCCGAACCAGTCATTATTGCCCCTAACCGCTAAAATTAACGACAAGGATCATCTCGAAATTGGAGGCTGTGATATCTCGGCTCTCGTAAAACAGTTTGGTTCTCCCTTATATATCCTCGATGAAGTCACCCTAAGAACCGCTTGCAGTCAATATCGAGATGGCTTCAAAACTCACTACCCAGGAGAATCCCAAGTTATCTACGCCTCAAAAGCTTGGAGTTGTCTGGCCGTTGTGGGAGTCATTGCCAGCGAAAAATTGGGTTTCGATGTGGTTTCAGGGGGCGAACTCTACACCACCGAAAAAGCATTGGCACAACTGGGAGACTCATCCCAAGAAATTGCTGAAAAAATTTACTTTCACGGCAATAATAAATCCGTTGAAGAACTCAAACAAGCCATAGAAATCGGTTGTACCATCATAGTCGATAACTGGTTAGAACTAGAAACCCTAACCCAACTGGGAAACAGCCAGTCAGGCTCATCCATTCCCATTCTCATTCGCTTAACCCCAGGCATTGAATGCCATACCCACGAATACATTCGCACAGGACATTTAGACAGTAAATTTGGCTTCGATCCCAATCAACTCCAAGCCGTCTTTAGCTATATTGCCCAGCAAAACGTTCTCGATTGTCGGGGGTTACACGCTCATATAGGCTCACAAATCTTCGAGAGACAACCCCATCAAGACTTAGCCGGCGTATTAGTAGAATGGTTAAAAATCGGCTCTGAATCTGGACTAAACCTCAGAGAACTCAACATCGGCGGAGGACTTGGTATTTGCTACACAGAAGCCGACGATCCCCCCAGTATCGAAGAATGGGTTAAAGCAGTCAGTGAAGCCGTCATTAAAGCCTGTCAACGCTGTGAGATTCCCCTACCTAAGTTAATCGCTGAACCTGGGCGATCGCTCATTGGCTCAGCTTGTGTCACCGCATACACCGTCGGTAGTCGCAAAGAAATCCCCCAACTGCGGACTTATCTAGCCGTAGACGGAGGAATGTCCGATAACCCTCGCCCCATTACCTATCAATCTCTCTATCGTGTGGTTTTAGGCAATCGGATGTCAGCCGAAATGACCGAAACCGTCACCATTGCTGGTAAACATTGCGAATCCGGGGATATTGTCATCAAAGATGCCCAGTTGCCTCAAACCCATCCAGGAGATATCCTAGTAATCATGGGGACAGGAGCATACAACTATAGTATGGCTTCCAACTATAACCGTCTTTCCCGTCCAGCAGCCGTTTTAGTTAACAATGGAGAAGCTAACCTAATCGTGCGCCGGGAAACCTACGACGATCTCATCAAACAAGATTGTTTACCCCAAAGACTTCTCCCCTAATTCCCTGTAGTCCTTTTTTGTTCTGATTGAGTATCCATCTTGCCACCCTCCTTCATGTCAGGTGAGCCTCCTAATCCTAACTGGATGCCCTCAGGGTTGGTTCATAACGGCACTGATATCGGTTTAGTTCTGTTATTAACCTATTTGATGCTTCTCGCCATTGGGGAGCGTCGAACCCTGTGGATGGTTCGGGGGCTAATTATTCTCATGTTAGCAGCAGTGATCAGCGATAAGCTCCAGTTGACACTGCTGAAATTTGTGTTGGAAAAATTAGTCTTAGGTGCTGCCGTGGCCATGGCAGTAATTTTCCAAGGGGAGTTCCGAAGATTTTTAGAGCTCTTGGGAAGAGGGAAAATCCTACAAATCGTCAAAGGAGGCCGGCCCATCACCAAACCTGATAATGTAGTGGATGAATTGGTCGAAGCCATAAGAGAACTCTCCCAAAATCGTACAGGAGCATTGATTGTCATTGAAACCACAGCCTCGATGGATACCAGTATTTTTGTGGACCAAGGGGTGTTAATCAATGGGGAAATCTCCAAAGCCCTGCTACAGACAATTTTTCAACCCAAAACCCTACTCCATGATGGAGCGGTTTTTATTCGTGGTTCTCGCATTATTTCAGCAGGGGTGATTTTACCCCTCTCCGATAAAACCTTCTCCCGTCAGCTAGGGACCAGACATCGCGCTGCCATGGGGATTACGGAAACTGTAGCCCAATGCTTATGTATCGTAGTATCCGAAGAAACAGGTTCGATTTCATTGGCAGAAAAAGGAATGTTGGATCGTCCCCTAACTAGCAGTAAACTAAAAGAGCTACTTAAGCAAAGATTTTCCTCTATTGTGGAAGGAGAGTCTGTAGCACCGGGTTGGAGTATTCTCAGTCGTCTCATTGGCTTACAGGGAAAACGCTTTTTAGAACCCATGTCTCGTATGTCGTCATCGAACTCACCAGAAGAGAAGAAATGACTGTTAAGGAACCGATTGTGTTAAAGGATTTACCAAAGGATCTCGATTCAAACCGCCTTCCCAAACATATTGCCGTCATTATGGATGGTAATGGCCGTTGGGCAAAACGTCGCGGCCGTCCTCGGATTATGGGCCATCAGCGAGGGGTAGATACCCTCAAAGATTTACTGCGTTGTTGTCGAGATTGGGGAATTTCTGCCCTGACAGCTTATGCTTTTTCTACCGAAAACTGGGGAAGACCCCTCGAAGAAGTGGATTTTTTGATGACCTTGTTTGAGCGGGTGTTGCGTCGTGAACTCCAAGAAATGATGGCGGAAAATGTCAAAATTCGCTTTGTGGGTAATTTGGATGTTTTATCCCCTTCCTTACAGTCGGAAATTTTTCGGGCCATGGCAGATACGGAAAATAATACCGGGGTTCAATTTACCGTGGCCACTAATTACGGAGGCCGTCAAGAAATTGTCGAAGGATGTCGGGCGATCGCTCAACAGGTGCAACAGGGATTATTGAAGTTAGAAGATATTAACGAGAGTATTTTTGAAGGTTATTTATATACGAAAGGGATACCTGATCCCGATTTATTGATTCGCACCAGTGGAGAAATGCGCATCAGTAATTTTTTGTTATGGCAACTCGCTTATGCAGAAATTTATGTGACTCCTACCTTATGGCCCGATTTTGATCGTCATTGTCTTCATAAAGCGTTATTAGACTATCAGCAACGAGAACGACGGTTTGGGAAGGTTGGTAAGACTTGATTGAGCGAAAAAAAGGGTTACACGCCTCCTCTTTCAAGGGGGGAAAAGCCAAGAGAAGAAGAATTTTCCTTGTTTCAAGCCTCCATCGCACTACCCATTATGGTTAGGATGTTTATGAAATTGCAAAACCTTGTCGGGTGGGCATTGCCCACCTTACCATAATGTCCTAATCTTTCT
>JASJEA010000110.1 GCA_030064935.1 Crocosphaera sp.
ACAGTAATTGAGAACTTCTAAATAACCGAAAATGCCTGTAATCCTCTCAGTGACTAAATTCTAGCCGATTCTCTTATATCGAACTCAGGTCAGTAAGTTGACACTCCCGTCGAACGATGCTTCGCAGTTAATATTTTGGTCGGATTTTCATCCCTTCGATGAAATCGAGGGTCTTCAATCCGACATTTTAGATAAAAATCGGGATGACTGGATTCGAACCAGCGGCCCCTTCGTCCCGAACGAAGTGCGCTACCAAGCTGCGCTACATCCCGTAAAAAACGGCATTTCAATTCTAACATTGTTTACCAATGGAGTAAGGGAGAATGGACAATTTTGCGATCGCAGAATAATCCATTCTCCTTATGTTTAAAAGTCCTCAAGACTACGCACATTACTCACTTCTACAGCAGGACAAGCGCGCTTAATTAACCCTGCTAAAACCTTTCCTGGCCCCACTTCCAAGACATGAGTTATCTTCTCTTCAGGCAAAGCTAACATAATCTCCTGCCAACGCACAGAGCCCGTCATTTGCTTAATTAAACGGTCTTTGAGGGTAGTTGCTGAAGTGCTGGGGGTGGGATCAACATTAGAAAGAACAGCCATTTTAGCCTCATTAAAATGAGTCTCTTCTAATAACACCTGAAACTGTTGTGCAGCCGTTGCCATCATAGGAGAATGAAAAGCCCCTGATACCTTTAACTCTATAGCACGTTTACTTTTTACCTGAGAACAGAGTTGAGCCACCGCTTCAGGAGTCCCGGAAATAACCACCTGTTGTTCACTATTATCATTCGCTAAAACCACATCTGGAATAGTAGCGATCGCCGTTTCTAACTGGGAGCGATCAAACTTCATCAAAGCCACCATTTTGCCCCCAGCAGCCTCACTCATCAACTCAGCGCGACGTTTAACCAGTGTCAACCCTGTAGCAAAATCAAACACTCCAGCCGCATATAAAGCTGAATATTCCCCTAAACTATGACCTGCCACTAACCCTGGCATTTGACCCTTATCTTTGAGCAAATCGATTAAAATACTTTCAACCACATAAAGACAGGGCTGAGTATATAACGTCTTGGATAACTCTGCTTCATCTCCTTGACATTGATCCAGGACCGACCAACCTAATAGGGTTTGTGCCTCTTCAAAGCGATCTTTTCCCATTGGGGTTGTGGTTAAGTCCACTCCCATACCCACTGCTTGTGATCCTTGTCCTGGAAATACCCATGCTGTTTTCATCATTAATTATCTACCCGTAAAGTTTTAGTCTGTCTTACGCACGAAAGAACCTAAGAATTATACACTTAAGTTGTATTTACAGTGAACTACCACACGCTGACGCAAGCGTACAGCGTGGGATGAATGGCGATTAAGCTAAAGCCCCCAACGAAAAATAGCCGCTCCCCAAGTTAAGCCGGCACCAAAACCAGCAGTAGCGACGATGTCTCCTGGTTTTATTTTGCCGCTTCTTACTGCTTCATCAAGGGCTAGGGGAATCGAGGCTGCCGATGTATTCCCATATTCATCTAGATTACTAATCATTTTCTCTGAGGATATCTTGAGACGTTTCGCCACTGCATCAATAATTCTCTGATTAGCTTGATGAAGAATTACCCAATGGAGATCATCGATAGTTAAGTCAGCTTTAAAAACGGCTTTTTCGATAACTTCTGGCACTTTTTCCACAGCAAAACGATAAATGTCTCGTCCCTGCATAAAAATGGGCTGATAAGTGCCTTGAGCGATGGTTAAATTTTCGGTTAAGCTTTGGGTTTGACCTTGGTAATTAAGGGATAAAGCCTCGTGTTGTTTACCATCGCTATACATGGTAAAACCCAATAAATGATCCTGAGCCTCAATCCCTTGACAGACGACTGCACCCGCCCCATCCCCGAACAAAACGCAGGTGGTGCGATCGGACCAATCAACCCAACGGGAGAGAATATCGGCCCCAATAACCACAACTCTTTTATAAACCCCTGTACGAATAAATTGAGAGGCGGTGATTAAAGCAAAGACAAAACCCGAACAAGCAGCCGTTAAATCAAACGCCACTGCATTATTTGCCCCCAACATGGTTTGTATCTGAGTGGCAGTGCCAAAGAGATCATCTGGGGTGGAAGTAGCTAAAAGAATCAAATCAATATCAGCCGGGGTTAGGCCTGCCATTTCAATGGCTTGGGCGGCAGCTTGAGTGGATAAATCACTTAAAGATAACTCATTTGTCGCTAAATGCCGTTTTCTGATGCCGGTTCTGGTGCGAATCCATTCATCAGAAGTATCCACTAAATGACTTAAATCATCATTGCTCATTACCTGTTGTGGAGTAGCTGAACCGCAGCCTGTAATCCCTATGCCGATCTCTTTCAATGGCCTTTCCCCTAATTTGCTTATTATGGTTAATTTGTATCTGTTTTATTTGTGGTGAACTCCCCGATTCCGAGCCAGTAGGTACGGAGGCGGGCTTCCTACCTAGAGACAAGGGTAGTAGTAGATTTCTTGCGTCCTCCATTACTACGGCCTACAGTCCGACGATAGGCTTCTTGGAGCAGTCGCTCATGGGGGAAACCCCCAAGACCGCGCTGCACCGCTTTATGCCCTGTCCCACAGGTAAAATTTCATCCCGACACTCACCTATGGGTAAAGTGCGGGGCTTCTCCCAAGGAAGCTAAACATTATCAGGGAGATTAAAGAGAGACAACTCTCGACTTCAACTCCCATCTCTTTTTAGTTTTCTAATGAAGCATTAACATTATCTAATTTTAAGTCTTTTCCAGAGGCTCTAATTCTTTCTAAGACCTGATGATCAATAGCTTCTTTGGCTAAGCGAATGGCATTAAAAATGGAAGGAGCTTGAGAGCTACCATGACTGATAATACAAACACCGCCAACCCCTAATAATAAGGCTCCTCCATGTTCAGCGTGATCGATTCGTTGTTTAAGTTTTTTGAGATTCGGTTTTAAGATCGTGGTTCCTAATGCCCCTCGCCACCCTTGGGGTAGTTCCTCGCGCATAATCTGTAGAACGATTTCTCCGACTGCTTCAGCGAACTTGAGCAGCACATTGCCCACAAAACCGTCACAGACAATAACATCAAATTGTCCTGAGAGTACATCTCGCCCTTCAGCATTGCCAATGAAAGGAATAGCTGTATTCTTTTCTAAGAGTTGATAGGTGGCTAAAGCCAGATCATTGCCTTTACTGGATTCTTCCCCAATATTGAGCAGGCCCACTTTAGGTTCTTCTACTCCCATAACATATTGACTGTAGATGGTTCCCATGAGGGCAAATTGTTCTAAATATTTGGGGCGACAATCTACATTGGCCCCCACATCTAGGACAATCACCGATTTTCCTGCTAAGAGGGTGGGAAACACCGTACCAATGGCAGGGCGATCGATGCCTTTGAGACGACCTAACCGAAGGGTTGCCGCCCCCATCGCAGCCCCAGAATGACCGGCTGATACCACGGCATCCGCTCGATTTTTCTTAACTAAGTCCATGGACACATTGATGGAAGCTTTGGGTTTGCGTCGAAGTTCACTGATGCCTTCGTGCATCTCGATCGCCCCTTCTGCTTCTACAATTTCGATGTTAGGGGATTTATGGGGATCTTTTAAGGATGCTTCAATGGAAGAGCGATCGCCCACCAATAAGATTTCCACATCCAATTCTTCAGAGGCGCGGATCGCCCCTGCGACGATTTCGCTGGGGGCATGATCTCCCCCCATAGCGTCTACTGCAATTCTTGCGCGATTTCCTGCCATTGCTCAAACTGATACAAGTCATCAAGATTTTAACAGAAGCCCTGGACAATTCTGAAACCAAAGTTCGGAATTTTTCCGTCAACTCCTAATAAATTAATATAAAAAAGACCGATTAGGGTTATGGTTTGATTATCTCATTATGTGAGGAGGTTGCAAAATGTTGAATACACTAGGGTTTGCTTTGGGGGGTTTATTAGTTAGTTTTTTGGGAGAAAATCCCCCTACTATCGAAACTGTTCCCATTGTTGCTTGGCAGGAAGCGAAGTTGTTTGATGTGCCAACTCAATCTGATCCGGTTGTCGAGTCGATTATAAATGAGTATCTTGATAATTTAGCGTCTCTTGGTTTTTCTCCTGAAAAACAAGGGATTTGGCTGCAATCTGATTGGGCTTATTTAGGGGAACATCAAGCAAAAACCCCTTTATCAGCGGCCTCGTTAACCAAAATTGCTACCTCTTTAGCGGCTTTGGAAACTTGGGGAACTCAACATCGTTTTGAAACAGAACTTTTTAGGGTTGGAGCGGTGGAAAATGGAGTTTTACAAGGGGATTTAGTGGTGAAAGGAAGCGGTGATCCTTTGTTTGTTTGGGAAGAGGCGATCGCTGTGGGCAATAAACTTAATCAATTAGGGATAAAAGAAGTCACGGGCAATCTTATTATTGTGGACAATTTTGCCATGAATTTTAAGTCTAATCCGCAAACTTCTGGGCAATTATTACAGTTAGCTCTGAATTCCCGTCGTTGGACTCCTTTAATCCGTAAACAACATCAAACGTTACCCCCCAATACCCCTAAACCTCAAATTAGCATCCGAGGAAGGGTTAAGGTTGAAAATAATCTCCCTGAGACGGCGCAAGCGTTACTCAAACATCAATCTTTAACTATGGCCGAATTGCTTAAACAAATGAATATCTATAGCAATAATGTCATGTCTGAGATGATTGCTGACTCTGTAGGAGGGGCTGCTGTTGTCTCAGAAATTGCTGCCAAGGCGGCTAAGCTTGATCCTCAAGAAATCCAGTTGATCAATGGATCTGGGTTAGGGGTTGAAAACCGTATTTCTCCGAGGGCTTCTGTGGGAATGTTGATGGCGATGGAAGAAAAATTGCAAGATAATCCCTTGAGTGTGGCTGATTTATTTCCTATGGGGGGACGAGATAAAACGGGAACTGTTCAATGGCGCCGTCTTCCTGATGGGGTGGCGGTTAAAACAGGAACTTTGGCCCAAGTTAGTGCTTTGGCTGGGGTTATTCCCACCAAAGAACGCGGCCCAGTTTGGTTCGCTATTATCAATCATGGCCCCAATATTGATCGCTTTCGAGTGGAGCAGGATCGCTTATTACAAAAGTTGGCTAATCATTGGAACTTAAAGCCTTGGGACATTTGAGATACAGATGAAGCACCCCAACTAAATCCTAGGATTATAGTTGGGGTTTCCAGTCTCATTGGGAGTTACGTCTAACAGACAAGAAATCTTAACTCAAAACTAAGTTTAATCTTGCTTTTTCAACAGTTTAACGATAAATTCCGCTTCTTCAGAGATGGTCTCACTCTTATCCCCTCCATGATAGGGACATTTTTTACTAGTGTATGGATTAAGATAACATGCTGTGCAATATGCCTCTTCTACGTTTAATAAGGTTGCATAGGCATCGGTATGCTGATAGAGTGCCTCTTTGAGGAAGGATGTGAGGTTGTTGAACAGCAATGTCAATGTCTCTTCTGAAGTCACCTTACTCCTTGGGGTATCAAGAAATTCAGGAGATGAACCAACAAGTTTGGCAAGTTTACGCTCTAACTCAGGATCTTCTTGGAACTTGCCTTGCAAAATTGTAACTAACTCAGACAACTCTTCCTCTTTTGATAAAGATTGGGTAACAGGGGCAATTGTGTTGAAGGTTTTTGGAGGTGAACACAGATTTGTCTTAGGTGGTACGATAGCACCTGGTAGTCCAGCCCGATTGTCCTTATCCTTAATGTGAGTGTAATTTTTACCCTGAGCTCCATTTTCTGCACTGGTCACAAGTCGAGAGACAACCCAACCCGGCTCAATGTCCAGTGTCTTATCCTGATCCCTATATAGACTGGGGATTTCTTTGAGCATATTTTCTTCCCAAGCATGAGGAATCATATCAATATCGTTCCAAATTCTGCTGGTTGAAGACCCCAAACGACTGCCATAGTATTGAGAAAATTGTTGATTTCCTGGTGTTGGTCCTGCTGAAGCATAAACAGAAACTTGAACAGGTTTAGGTTTGGAATCCCAACTGGGGTTTTCCTCTAATATAGCTAACGCAAGTGTCGGGGACAAAGCTCCACCTAAACTATGACCAGCAAAAGTAATCTGAAGATTTGGTTGGTTATTATTCTTAACAACCCCTCCCAAATATTTATTCAGGCTATCACCTGTTGTTGGATCTGTCATCTCCAGTAAATGATCTAAACCTATCTTGGTTCCTTGAGAAATTTGGGCTTTTTTTTGATTAGACCAAGTTACCATCTTTTTTACCCATATATCTTCTACCAACCAGTCATAAAAGGAATTCCCATTAGTCCCCGCCACTGCAACAACATATTGGTTATCTTTACGAGCAACATACATGGCATTAGCGGCTCTTAAAGAGAATAAAGGGTTATAAACTGCTGGTCCCCAAACTATTTCCCACTGCCCAATATCGTCCTTAATTTGGGGATTACCTAAAACATTTGTAAGATATGTACTAAGATCTTGCTGAAGCTTTGACTTTGTCCCCTTATCACTGGCAATTCCATTGGAGATAATAGATAGGACAAAGACTTGTTGATCTTGGCTAAGTTCTGGATCAGCCATGGCCACAGGTGATACTATCATTGTCATAAACAAGAGCAATGTTAAACAACATAACAGAAATTTGCTCGCAATCATTTTCATCATTGTGATGTCCTCATAAATAATCTGTTTGTTTCTTCCTTGAAGAATACTGAAATGTCAAATCAACAGCCGATTAACGGGATTAAGAGTTTAATTTTGTTACCCAAGGTGTGTCTTTATTTTTAGTTAATGTAAAGCAGAGTTTTTGGAGGTCATTACGAGTTGCTTTCTTATTAAGCATCCTATAACTAACACATAACCTAAGCATAAACTGAGATTTTCTAATAGCTTAATCTAGTTTCTAGTATTGCTTTGGTGTCCCATTTTTACTTCTACTACTAACATCGAGTAATTTACTACCTTGAATATACCGACTTTAACACAGTTTAAACACAACTAAGTAGTCGGACATAAATAAGCAGCACTGTATTAATTTATGTTACTTATTTAACAACGATTGCTACCAAAAAACATAAGTTTTAGTCTTTAATAAATTCCCCAAAATCACACCATACAGTACAGTATAAACTTTGGCATAGACTCAAAACTATAGATTTAAAAGTAAGCATTTAATTTTTAAATAATCAGATTTCTATTAAATTGTAGACGTATTATGATACGACAGTAGTGTTATTTAAGTAGTGAAAATTGATCTAAGTTGACAGTATTTCCTCATTATAATGATGAATGAAATACGAAACTGCCTCTTCATAATTGAAAAAGTTTTTAGAAAATGCTAGATTTTTTCTAACTAGATGAGAGCAGCGATGTCTTAAGGTATTATTTAATCTTTCAATTCTTGTTGTTTCACCACTCTTGTTTGTACTAGGATAGTGGCGATACCTGGGGATTACATCACAATATGATTCCCACAAGTCTGTGTAAAATTTCTCATTCTCTTGATAATTTTTGCGTAAGGTATTCCAAAATTCTCTGGCACTGTTTCGACTTCGATCGCCTAAATAAAATCCTACAATTCGACGACTTGATAGTAGCGATCGCTAACCAAATATAAACTGGATTTTCCTTGTAATTTAGGTAAGACAACAACTCATCAGATTCAAAATCGATTTCCAAATCTGATGTTTCCTTAACTTATTCTAATATAAACTTAGGCAAAAATTAGACTTTTACTACTTAAATAACACTACCCAAAAAGTTATGTTTGTTGAGGACTGTTGAAGGTTAGACTGTTTTGAGCTAATGTCGCCATTAATACCCAACTTTTAAAAAGATGGGTATTAATGGCAATCTACTGAGACTGGAACATACTATTATGGTTAAACTTTCTCTATATAAATCATCCTAGTTTGTATTGTAATTCCTGTTGTAGGAGAAGTCCAACCTCTAATTAGATAATCTTCTTTAGCATTTAAAATTTTAACTTTTGAATGATTATAAACTGTTACGGGAACATCTCGAATATACTCCTCTGTGAGATTATCAATACTCAGCAAAATTGACTGACGAGCAATTCTATCAATATGCAATAGTATTGAATTAATATCTTCAATACACAGTAAGGAACTCAAAGCAAACACAAAATCATATGATTGGTCTTTAATTTTGGGAAGAGCAACTTCAATGGGTTCGTGAATAGTTTTATAACCCCTAGAGGAAGCATATTGAAGCATTTTTTCAGAAATATCAATACCTGTATAATCAAATTCCCTTTCTTGAAATAAATCTTTTAATAGACCGGTTCCACAGCCTAAATCCAGGAGACTACCATGTATCTCTGTATTGTGTCTCTGGAAAATTTTAGCTGCTTCTTTCACATGACAGGCATTGACTTTGGAATTCTCTAATGTGGCATCGTAAGTTGGTGCAAAATCATTATAAAAATCTTGCGGAGTAATTTTGTTTAGCATCTTTGACACTCCCTTCGACAAAAAATCATTAACAATCCCATTTTAAAACGGTTACATGAAGTCTTTGTTATACTGATTAAAGCTTTTAAGCCGCCTTTTTATGGCCTTTTTTTATTCCCTTGAAAGAAGTGGCTTGAAAACATGAGTTCGATAGCACTACGCATTATGGTTAGGAGGTTTATGAAATTGCAAAACCTTTTAGGGTGTGGGCATTGCCCACCCTACCATAATGTTCTAATCTTTCTTTGTACTGCTATACATCAGGGAACTGGTAGACAATTCACTCAAATCAGCAGTCTCAAACCCTAATTGTCTCGTTTAAAAAATCATAACTTCAAACTCACGTTGAAAACCTTTTTTCGGTCAATCCCCCTTTTTCAACTGCGTTTCAATAGCATTAATGACTGTTTCTAAAACATGAACACGGGCATAATATTTGTCATTCCCAGGTACAATAGACCAAGGGGCTGCTGGGGTACTGGTTCGGGCAATCATTTGATTAACTGCTACATAATATAATGGCCATTGTTCTCGGTTTCGCCAATCTTCATCCGTTAATTTATAACGTTTATAAGGGTTATTTTGCCGTTCTTCAAAGCGTTTTAATTGTTCCTCAAAACTAATATGTAACCAGAATTTAACTAATACATATCCGGCTGTGGTTAACTGCGCTTCAAACTCATTAATTTCCTTATACGACTGTCGCCACTCTAATTCAGAAGCAAACCCTTCTATTCTTTCTACTAAAACCCTTCCATACCAACTGCGATCAAAAATGCCAATGCTTCCCTGTTTAGGAATCTGTCGCCAAAATCGCCATAGATAATGATAGTTTAATTCTTCAGAAGTTGGCGCAGCGAAGGCATTGACTTGATAACTTCTGGGGTCTAACGTATCTGTAAGACGTTTAATTGCTCCCCCCTTACCGGCTGCATCCCATCCTTCAAACAAAACCAACACAGGCATCTTTTTCTGAAAAATTTCTAACTGCAACTGTCGCAACTTAACTTGAGCTTCCCCTAGCCGTTGTTTATAATCCTCCTTGGGTAGATGTAAGCTTAGGTCTACATTGCGCAAAAAATCCGGTTCTGTTGGTTGTAACTCTTTTTGGGGGGGTAAAGGGGGAATATCGGTTTTGGGCAGTTTAAGACGGTCCAAAGCTTGGGTAATGGTAGCTACCACCTGAGAGAGTACCTTAACCCTAGCCCAGCGTTGACAGTCCCCTTCTACCAAGATCCAAGGTGCATGACCGGTACTGGTATAGGTTAACATCTCCTCGGCCAAACCAGCATATTCGTCATAACGTTTAGCCTGTTGCCAGTCTTCAGGGCGCACACGCCATGATTCTAATTGATCGGACTCATATTTTTTAAGTCGCTTTTTAAGTTCTTTTTGAGTTAAATGAATCCAAAATTTGGCTATGGCAACCCTATCGTCCACCAATTGCCGCTCAAAGGCATTAATATCTCGCATTAACAAAGGAATACTACCATCTGTCTCCCGCTTAAACAAACGATCTTCTAAAACATGAGTGTACCAACTATGATAAAAAATCCCCAGACTCCCTTTTGGGGGTAATTTATGCCAAAATCGCCAGATAAAGGGATATTTTGCCTCATCTTCTGTGGCTGCTAAAATAGGATGAACATTAAACCCACGAGGGTCCATATAACCAATGGTTTTCTGCAATAACTTACCCTTTCCCGCCGTAGCCCAACCTTCAAGAACAATGATCACAGGGAGTTTATTATCCCAACACTCTTTTTGTAGCGATCGCAACTGTTGCATTAAGTCTTCTAGTTGCGTTTTATAGGTTTCTTTGTCTAAAGTTACTTTTAAATCTAGGGTATCTAACATCTTCGGAAAATAATCGGTATTGTGTAATACATTAATAGATGTCTCAGTATAGAGGTAATCAACCTGAAAAAAGGATTTTTTTGGCTTTTCTTAATGGAAAAAATGACCTATCCTAGATAGGTAAAACCCAAACAGAGCGATCGCTGTTATGATTGCTTTTAACTTACCCATCAGGAGTGCTTGTGTCTGAGACGAAACCTACTATTTTAGTCACAGGAGGGGCCGGATATATCGGCTCCCATGCTGTTTTATCTTTACAAAAAGCAGGATATGATGTCATTGTTTTTGATAATCTTTCTTATGGCCATCCTGAGATTGTTAAAGATGTTTTGAATGTAGAATTGATTATTGGTGATACTAAGAATCGTTCCCTTTTAGATGAGATATTTTCTAGCAGACAGATTGCTGCGGTGATGCACTTTGCTGCGTTTATTGCCGTGGGTGAGTCAGTGCAAAATCCTACTATTTATTATCAAAATAATGTCCAGGGAACTTTAACATTATTAGAGGCAATGTTAGCAGCCAATATTAATAAGTTGGTTTTCTCTTCAACTTGTGCTATTTATGGGATGCCTCAAGAGATTCCTATGACAGAAAATCATCCCAATAATCCCTTAAGCCCCTATGCTCGTAGTAAGTATATGGTAGAGCAAATCCTCCAAGATTTTGATAAAGCCTATGGATTAAACTCTGTTGTTTTTCGCTATTTTAATGCCTCAGGGGCCGATCCATCTGGCAATTTAGGAGAGGATCATACCCCAGAGACTCATTTAATTCCCTTGGCATTATTAACTGCTTTGAAAAAACGAGATAATCTTTTTATTTTTGGGACAGATTATGACACTCCTGATGGTACTGCCGTTAGAGATTATATCCATGTCAATGATTTAGCTTCAGCCCATGTTTTAGGCTTAAAATATCTTTTAGAAGGTGGAAAAAGTGATATGTTTAATTTGGGAAATGGTAACGGTTTCTCAGTTCGAGAAGTCATTAATACTGCTAAGAAAGTTACTGGTATAGATTTCCTAGTTAAAGAAAGCGATCGTCGTCCAGGTGATCCTTCAATGTTAGTGGGTAGTAGCCAAAAAGCCCAATCTATTTTGGGTTGGCAACCTCAATATTCTGATCTAGAAACTATTGTTAATCATGCTTGGCAATGGCATCAAAAACGTCATAGTCATAGCTAAAATTTTAACAATATAGATAAAAACTATAACAATTAAACGAGTAATGATTCAAAACACACAAACCATAGAAAATATTTTAGAACGTATGGGAGAAACGGTTATTGCTACCACTGAAACTGTGGAAAGTTTAGCCCAAAAAATGGAAAGTCTTGTGGATCAAATTCAACAACAAGAACAGCAAATTCAACAACAAGGATATCAAATTTTTGCCCTCAGTGAATCCATACAAACCTTAGTTGATGCTCAAACAGAGTCTAGGGAACAACTTACTCAATTAACCTATTTAATTCATAATTTGGTTAATACTTTAAGTGTCCAAGATGAGTAACTATTAATATTATAAACTAATTTTTCTTTTGAGGTCTATTAAACGATGAAATTTTACCGACAAAACTATGTTTCTTTTAGCCTATCTATCTTGACAATCTTAACTAATTTTCTTTTGATAAGTTGTGCTGAAAACAGGATATCTCAATGTCAAAAAATTATTCTTTTAACGAAAAAAATGGCAGAAGAAAGTGAAAATTATCGTCAGACAACAGATATCAAAAAAGTTTTACAAGTAGCTGATATTTTTGAAGAAACTTCACAACAAATGAAACAATTAAAAATTGACGATGAAAAATTAATTGATTACCAAATTGGATTTGCTGATATTTATCAAGGTAATGCAGATACAACTCGTCAATTTGTAGCTGCTTTGAATGATAAAGATATTAATACGGCTAAATTGATGCAGCAACAAGTGCAACAAATAGGTCAAAAAGAGCAAGATTTAGGAACCCAAATGAATGATTATTGTCAAGAAGGGTAACGATCTTTATTTTAATACAAGTTGTTATCTAAGCTTTTTTTCTCAATTAAAGAAAGTGAAAAAATAGATATAAAAAATATTAGAAATAAATTTAATAATTTTATTTTACGTTTTTTAGGATTACTAATTCCCACCATGAGTAATATCAGGAGCATAGACTTCATATTCTTCAATCTCGATAGGGAAAATAATGACCTTTAAATGAACAGGTTTGCCTACTTGCTTAGAGAGAAAAGCCTGAGCTTTTTTGAGGTTTTCTCTAGCATTAATTCTATCTACTTCTCCACTCGGTGCAATCACCTCAACAGTAACAAAAAGTTCTTTTCCTTGTAGCTCAACTTCAATTGATTCTAGTAAATGTTGATCAGATTCATGAATATACAGAGAAAGAGCATGACGAATGTGATTTTTTGCTATCATTTCTCTGAAATTAAAATTTAAAGGTAAGGTAATAAGAAAGAGACTCCCTATCAACAAGAATAATCCCCAAATGGCTTTTTTAAGACTCCCATAGGATTCTAAAATAAAAACTAAAGCAGCCGTTAAAATAATACCAACCAAATTAGTTAGAAAAAGTATAAAAGCTCCTGCTGAAAGATTAAAATCACTAACAGCTAGTCCGATTCCAACTACACACAAAGGGGGCACTAAGGCAACAGCGATCGCTACCCCAGGAATAGCATCAGAAACACTAGGACGAACCTTGGCAAATCCTCCCGCTACTCCTGCCGCCACTGCCACCCCTAAATCGAGTAATGTGGGTTCAACACGACCAAGAATTTCTGAACCAGGAATCCTAAAACCAATAATTTCAGTTGTTATAAAAGCAATTAAAATAGTCAAAATTATGCCATAAATTAGTCTTGCAAAAGAGTAGCTGAGGAGTCTAAAATTGAGGATAACTAAGGCATAAGCGAAACTAATAATTGGAATCATTAAAGGGGCAATAATCATGGCCCCAATAATGGTGGCTGTACTATTAGAAATTAAGCCAAAAGTTGCAATGGCTGTGGCGAGAATCAGTAGAATTGAAAAATTATGAGCTAAAACTTCTCGAATCAGATTTTTAGATAACTTATGTTCTGATACCTTCTCTTCTTGAGAACCTGTTCGGAGTAGACTTAACAACTTCCATTCTTTTTGGAGAAAAAACCTGATTTTAGAGAACACGATTGATTCAATTATTCATACACTCTATTATAGTCCAAAAAGAGAATCAGGCTTTGTGTAGCTCATCAATATAATAGACAAAAGTGATCTCAAATTGTCAAATGTCCTTAATGATATGATAGGATTATAGG
>JASJEA010000104.1 GCA_030064935.1 Crocosphaera sp.
TCATGCCTCGATTTTGGGGACTGTTACTGTAGCGCAACAGTTAAATAGGCGATGGCTACATTTCCAGAACCAAACCCTAGCACCCTTAGTAAATAGTCATTTCTCGATTTTGGGGACTGTTACTGTAGCGCAACAGTTAAAAGAGGCGATCGCCTTTATTTTGGGAACTCCATTCATGGTGGATTTTATAACCTGTTATAACCTGTTATCTTGAAACAAATGAAACTTTCTGCCTGTCTTGAGTGCGTAATTCGGATTGCGAATCCGAATTACGCACTCGCTTTTTTCTCCTTGAAAGCGGTGCAGTCCGGTCTTGGTGGTTTCCATCAAAGAGGAACTGCACCAAGAAGGAGAGGTTTGTTACCGAATTAATTAATTATCAATTATCCATTATCCATTATCCATTGATAATTATTGTTTAACTATTGACGAAAATCTCGAAGTAAGTAATTTAGGATTAAGTTTATTGTCATTGTAACTTATTGAGCTATAAAGCTAATTCATTCTTTTACAAAAATCCTAATTCCTTCAGATAGTTATTGGTTTGTTGGCGAACTTCTGCTAATTCTGTCTCTAATGCTTCAATTTCTTTTTTTACCTCCATAATATCAATTTCCTCTTCTTCCTCAAATGGAGCCACATACAAAGGAATATTAAGATTAAAATCATTATCTTTAATTTCATCCAGTGTAGCTAAATAAGCATATTTATCGACATTTTTTCTAGCTTTCCAAGTGCTGACAATCTTATCAATATCTTCCTCACGTAAACGGTTCTGTTTTTTAGCCTCTTCATAGTCACGACTGCCATCAATAAAGAAAAAACTATGATCAGATTTTGCTCGATTAAAAAATAGTAATGCGGCTGAAATACCAGTTTCAAAAAACAAATTAGCGGATAAACAAATTACTCCATTTAGTAAATCATTTTCAATTAAAGCTCTCCTAATTTTACCTTCTGCACCACTACGAAATAGTACCCCATGCGGTACAACCACACCGACTCTGCCATCAGTTTCTGTCATAGTAGAAATCATGTGTAAAATAAACGCATAATCTCCCCTACTTTTAGGAGAAATACCATAAGTAAACCGTTTAAAAGAATCTAATTTTGCTATATCTTGTCCCCACTTATCAAAAAAAAAAGGTGGATTAGCTACCAATACATTAAACTTTTTTAACTTATCTTTTTCAATTAAAAGAGGATCACGAATGGGATCCCTTTTCTCAATTCTTGCATTACAAAAACCGTGCATAAACATATTCATACGGCATAATGCCAAGGTTACTGTATCTATTTCTTGTCCATAAAAAGCCACATTTTTATCTTTAACTTCCTGAGCAGTCCGAATCAACAAAGATCCCGAACCACAACAAGGATCAGCAATTTCATCACCTGACTTTGGAGCAATAATTCTTGCTAATAAAGTCGATACTTCTGGAGGAGTATAAAATCCTACCCCTTTCTTACCACTATCCGCAGCAAAATTACCAATTAAATATTCATACGCATCTCCTATAATATCTGTACTTTCTAACTGTGAGGGACGCAAATCTAACTGTTTAAAATCCTCCAGTAAATTTTTCAGTCTTTTATTGCGTTCTTTGGTTTCCCTTAAACTGGTCTTACTATTAAAAATAATACTCCTAAAAACCCCTTCTAATTTAGCTTTATTGGCATCTTCAATCTGACTTAAAGCTTCATCTATTAACTCCCCAATATTACTCATGGTTCGTTTGTCATAGAGAAAATCAAAACTGGCTGTTTCAGGTAAGAGAAAACGTTCTCGACTCATTGCCCGTTCAATGCTTTGACTGTCCCCCTTATATTTAGTCTCATACTCTGCCTTTTTATCTTTCCAAAGGTCAGAAAGATACTTTAAAATAATATAACTAAGATATAATATTTGTCTTGATAAGGAGCAATTACGCCCCGAAAAGTATCACAAGCACGCCGAATAATATTGTTGATTTCTGCTTGAGTTTTTATTTTCATTGTTTTTGTTTTTCCTATTAATTAATGGAAATAAATAGAGCAAGTGATTGCTAATTAACTATGACTTTCTATAATTTTCATTGTCAAAGCTTCATATAACTGTTCTCGTTTTGTTTCAAGTTTTTGACAAAGTTCTTTTTCTTGCCAATGTAACGCTTCTAAGTCAATAATTTTCTGCTGTATTTCAAAAGTTGGAACAGGTACTTTTAACTGACGTAACCAATCTATATGATAGGGGTTAACCTCTGGCATAGCACGAATGGGTAACAATCGATGAGTAGCCACTTGAGCATCTACAATTTCCGCTTTTTTACGCGCACTATAACCACTGCGAAAATATCCCAAGTCCTCCAATTTATATAGATATTGCTGCTTTTTCATCATAATTACTCCTTAGTTGACCAAGGTTTTCCCCATATCCTCTAGATTAATAAAATTAACAGTATTTATAATACTGCTAATTTTTATTTATGCTAAGGGTTAACTACAATAGAGGTAGTTTTGCAAAAACCCATTAGTCTATGAAATTTCCATTACAATTTGTTTATGATTGGTATCGTAATGCTATTCGTCATCCTCAATATCGTTGGTGGGTTATTTTAGGTACCTTGGTGTATTTCGTAAGCCCCTTAGACATCTCTCCCGATATCTTTCCCATTGCTGGACAAATTGACGATTTTGTGTTAATAACCTTACTGATGACAGAGTTATTTCAAATGATAGTTGAAAGATGGCAAAACCCTTCTCAAGTTACTGTCGAAGAAAACCCAGAAGGAGAGACAATCGAAGTCAATGCAGTGACAGTGGATGATACATCAAAAAACAATTATTAATCAATTGAAGCCTATTAAAATTATGGATAATTCTGCTACGATTTTATTAGTTGATGATGAACCCAGTGTTAGGGAATCAGTCCAAGCTTATTTAGAGTATAGTGGAGACCTAAAAGTTACAGTTGCCAGTAACGCAGCAGAGGCATGGAAAACCTTAGAAACCAGTATTCCCGATGTCATTATTTCTGATATTATGATGCCGGAAGTCGATGGTTATCAATTCTTAGAAAAATTGAGAGATGAGCCTCGCTTTGCAGGAATACCCGTAATTTTCTTGACCGCTAGAGGAATGACATCTGATCGTATTCGAGGTTACAATGCAGGTTGCGATGCCTATTTGCCCAAACCATTTGATCCCGAAGAATTAGAAGCCATTGTTAACAACTTATTAGAACGTCGGAAACTTAATGAAAAGAACGGCAGTGACTCAGCAAAATTGGAAGAGATAGCCCAAGAAATCAGAGAATTAAAACAACAACTGGGACAACAACAAAATACCTTCAATACCACACCCCCCCCCATTAAAATTGATTTAACCCCCAGAGAACAAAGTGTTTTAGACTTAGTTTCAGAAGGACTAATGAATAAAGAAATTGCGGCCCGTCTAGAAACCAGCGTAAGAAATGTTGAAAAATATGTCAGCCGTTTATTTAGTAAAACAGGAACCAATAGTCGCACAGAATTAGTGCGTTTTGCATTAAAACATGGCTTAACCGAATGAGTTAACCCAATCCATCACCGAAGCAGAAGCTTACCCCTTGCTAAAATTAACTCCCAGTATTACCGTTGAGATGAGTTTCGCCTAATAAGTTCACTAAAGATTCTAACCCACAATAGCCTGAATCCACTCGTGAAATCATTAGCCAATCGGTCACACCATAATGAGGAGAAAGCGCAGTTATGAGTAAAGTTTATGTTCTACTTTTTAACGCCCGCACTGAAAATGAGGGAATTCATACCGTGCAGATGGGCGATCGCAATAAAATCTTGATGTTCGAGTCAGAAGACGATGCCACCCGCTACGCTTTGCTACTTGAAGCCCAAGACTTCCCCACGCCGACAGTCGAACCCTTTGAGTCCGAAGAAATCGAGGAATTCTGTAAACAAGCCGATTATGACTGGGAAATGATCTCAGCAGGAGAATTAGCCATTCCCCCGGAACAAAATTTAGAAGAGATGACCTGGGGCAATGAAGACTCCTCCCAGCAAGCAACAGAAAACCCAACCAGCGATCCCCAAATGTCCTCAGAGGAACTCGATCAAATTCGCCGTAAACTTGAAGGCTTATTATAAATCTTATGGAAAATATACAACAACGGGGTCATCTGTTAACCGAACAGATTAACCCCAATAGTCAAAACTTAGACCAACTCAACACCGTTGAGTTAGTAGAACTGTTTAACCAAGAAGATGCCCAAACCATCAAAGCCATTGCCCAAGCGAAAGGAGAACTCGCTCAAGCCATCGATGTCACCAGTCAAGCCTTAGAGAAAGGAGGGCATTTATTTTACGTTGGAGCAGGTACTAGCGGGCGTTTAGGAGTCCTAGATGCAGCCGAATGTCCCCCCACCTTCTGCACCGAGCCTGACATGGTACAGGGCATTATTGCCGGAGGTGCAGGAGCCCTAGTAAGGAGTTCCGAAAATTTAGAAGATAGTTCCCAAGACGGAGCAGAAGCTATCGCCCAAAGAAAAATCACCGACAAAGATGTAGTGGTTGGCATCAGTGCAGGGGGAACCACCCCTTTTGTGCATGGGGCTTTAAACGCAGCCAAACAGAGAGGGGCAACCACCATTGCCATAACTTGTGTTCCGGCCGAACAAGTCCCCATCATTGTCGATATTGACATTCGCTTATTAACTGGGCCTGAAATTTTAGCCGGTTCTACCCGTCTCAAAGCCGGAACAGTGACTAAAATGGCTTTAAATATCCTATCAACAGGAGTAATGGTTAAATTAGGCAAAGTTTACGGCAACCGCATGATCGATGTTTCTGTCACCAATACAAAACTGTATGATAGGGCTTTGCGTATCTTAGAAGAATTAACCGAATTAAGTCGTCAAGAGGCTGCCGAGTTACTCGAACGCAGTGGCAAAAGGGTTAAACTAGCTTTATTGATGCACTGGACCGCACTTGATCCCCAACAGGGACAACTATGTCTAGATAACCATCAGGGAAACCTTCGGGCTGCCCTTGAAGCCAGTCAATCAGAATGTAGAATGTAGAATGCGCGAATGCGCGAATTACCTACGCCTCAAGTTGGAAGCTTGAAACAAGGAAAATTCTTCTTTTCATCCCCTTCAAAGAGGAGGCTTGGAACCCTTTTTTTCGTTCAAAAGTAATATTGATTGTTGATTAATGAAACTATGTTAAATATATCGGAAACAACAACCATTTTTGTGATCATTTTTATTGCCCTAGGGTTATTGGCTTGGGGTTATAATAGAGCTAGAGGTTATGGAAAATTAGGGATTTTGGCTTGGTTACAGTCAGTGAGTTTAATGGCTCCTTGGTTAATTTTCTTTGGTCTATTTGCCCTCGGAATTTATCTGAATATTGTTGGCATTTTGTTTTTGTTAGTCGCTTCTATTATTCTCTATATCTATTTAGGGAAAAGGCTTCGTACAGAAGGGCAAGATTTTGTATTGCGAGAAAAAGCAGCCCAAAGATTACAAGAAGAAGAAGTTAAAAAACATCAGGATAGTGATCATGATTCATCCTCAGATGCAGATCCCAAAAACGTTGGTGATGTCATTCCTATTCCTGACGAAGACTTACAATTGATTAAGGGAATTTTTAGTATTGATACCTTTTTTGCGACAGAAACAATTTCTTATCAAGAAGGGGCAATTTTTCGGGGTAATTTACGAGGCGATCCTGATACTTCTTATGAACGGATGACAGCAAAACTTAAAGATAATTTTGCTGACAAATATCGTCTCTTTTTTGTGGAAGGAACCGAAGGAAAACCAGTGGTAATTATTCTTCCCAGTCGAGATGATCCTCAACCGACAACCTTAGCCCAAAAAAATCTTGCTTTGGTTCTATTTATTGCCACAGTTGCCACCACTTTAGAAGCAGCGAGTATTTTGTTAGGATTTGATTTATCTAATAATTGGAGTCGCTATCAGGAAACCATTCCCCTTAGTTTAACCCTATGGGGTGTTTTTATTGCTCATGAAATAGGACACCGAATCATTGCAAAACGATACGATGTTAAAATGAGCGTGCCGTTTTTTCTGCCCACTTGGCAAATCGCTTCCTTTGGCGCAATTACTCGATTTGAATCCTTACTTCCCACTCGTAACGCCCTATTTGATATTGCCATAGCTGGACCAGCTTTTGGGGGAATTATCTCTTTTATTCTCTTAATTATTGGTTTGAGTTTATCTCATCCAGGAAGTCTTTTCCAAGTTCCTACACAATTTTTTCAAGGCTCAATTTTAGTAGGGAGTTTAGCTAAAGTTATCATCGGTGATCCTCTACAAAATGCCATTGTTGATGTTCATCCACTAACTGTTGTTGGTTGGTTAGGATTGGTTATTACGGCTCTAAACTTAATGCCCGCAGGACAACTCGATGGAGGTCGTATTATTCAAGCGATTTATGGCAGAAAAACAGCCCGTCGAACCACAATTATTACCCTAGTTATCTTAGGAATTGTGACTATCTTTAGTCCAGCTAATCCCATTCCCTTATATTGGGCGATCGTGATCTTATTCCTACAAAGAGATCTAGAAAGACCTAGTCTCAATGAATTAACAGAACCTGACGATACTCGCGCAGGATGGGGCTTATTAGCCCTGTTTTTAATGTTAGCCACCTTGATCCCTTTAAGCCCAGGTTTAGCAGGAAGATTAGGCATTGGAGGTTAATGAAGTCAATCAGAATGCGCGAATGCGCGAATGTAGAATTACCTCCATCTCAAGTTGAAGGCTTGGAACCCTTTTTTGCGGTCAAAAGTTGTTTTTGAGACAAAGATTTAAGCTCCGTCTCAAAAACCCTTATCCTTCAAAGGCAGAGTTTTAGACCCAAGTATGTTACATAATTGAAAATTAAGTCGGTATTGAAGGATAGAAACCAGAAAAATCAAAAAAATTGGTCTAAACTAAACAACAGTGCTTATTGATACTCCATATTTATGTTCAAAAAATCCTCTTTACTCTTAATAACCCTCCTGTTAATCGCTCCCTTAACTGCTTGTGGGGGGGGAAGTCAAACCTCAAACAACTCAAGTACCTCTTCTGGCCCCAGCAATCGTCTCGAAACCATTAAAAAACGGGGTAGCCTCATTTGTGGAGTCAATGGAGAAGTTCCAGGGTTTAGTTTTGTCGACGAAAACGGTAAATATTCCGGCTTAGATGTGGATATTTGTCGGGCGATCGCAGCAGCCTTATTCGATGACCCTGAGAAGGTAGAATACCGTAAATTAAGCGCACAAGAACGCTTTCCGGCGGTTCAGTCAGGGGAAGTGGATATTCTCAATCGTAACACCACCTGGACCGTTAGCCGTGACACCACAAACGGCATGGAATTTGCTCCCACCGTCTTTTATGATGGTCAAGGGCTCATGGTAACTAAAGCGAGTGGGGTGACAGAAATCAAAGGATTAGCAGGTAAATCAATTTGTGTCTTAGCAGGAACTACCACAGAACAAAATTTAGCCGATCAAATGGCTAAAATTGGCGTAAGCGACTATAATCCTGTTACCTTTGAAGATGCAGACGCACTTTATGCTGCATATCAAGAAGGTCGTTGTGAAGGGGTTACGGCCGATCGCTCTCAATTAGTAGCTCGTCGCTCTATTCTACCTGATTCTAATGACCATATTGTTTTAGATGCAGTCTTATCAAAAGAACCCCTTGGC
Source organism: Crocosphaera sp. (assembly GCA_030064935.1). Lineage (GTDB taxonomy): Bacteria > Cyanobacteriota > Cyanobacteriia > Cyanobacteriales > Microcystaceae > Crocosphaera. The sequence continues at coordinate 7,696 of JASJEA010000104.1, forward strand.
CCTGGGGTTAAAAATAATGATTCTGCCTGGTTTGATGCGGTGAAATGGGTTACATTTGCTTTAATTCAAGCCGAAGAATTTGGTATTACCTCCCAAAACTTAGCCACCTTTGAAAATAGCGAAGATCCTAATATTAGACGCTTTTTAGGAGTAGATGATAAGTTAGGGGAAGGGATAGGATTACCCAATGATTTTGCTGCTCGTATTGTTAAGCACGTTGGCAATTATGGCGAGGTTTATGAACGCAATATTGGTCAACCTTTGGGGTTAGGTCGTGGTCCTAATAAATTATGGACAGAAGGGGGTTTATTATATTCCCCACCGTTTAGATAATTGAATCAGCAGTTATTTCATTCTGATTCTTGTGGGTGCTTAATATTATTAAGCACTACTAAAGTCTCCTTCCATAACTAGCTTCAAATCTGTCTGAATACTTATTTATCTATGACAAATATAAATGAAGAAAAAGTACCTTGTTGGCGTGATTCACGGGTTATTAAAATCCTGACTCAATTTTTAATTGTTCTTTTTATTTTCGTCTTCTTATTTATATTTGCTAATAATTTAATTAGGAATTTTCAACAATTAGGATTAACATTTGGGTTTGGTTTTATTGTTGATACTGATCTTAATTCTCGTTTCAATATTGGTGACTCTCCCATTCCGTATAAGCCCACTGATCCCTATTTTAAAGCGATTTTAGTCGGATTACTAAATTCTTTGAGAGTAATGATAACTGGCATTATTTTGGCCTTTATTTTAGGTATTATGGTGGGTTTAGGAAGATTATCAGATAATTGGTTGGTGCAGAAAATAGCGACAATTTATGTAGAAATCATCCGCAATACTCCCTTACTGTTACAGTTATTCTTTTGGTATTTTGCCGTTTTTCTTAAGTTTCCAAAAATTGATAATCCCCTGATATTATTAAATTCGCTTTTCTTCTCTAATCAAGGGGTTTATCTTCCCTTTCCCTTGAGAAATATACAAACATTATTAGCGGTTGTTGTCTTAGTTTTTAGTGGGTTTATCACCATAATTCTTTGGCGTAAACAAACCCAAGTTATTCAACAACAAGGAACAACAGGGAACGTCTATAATCTTGTTTATGGTGTGATTGGGGTTATCTCAGTATTAACGATTATTTTTGGACTAGATTGGCAATTTCCTAATTATGATGACCAAATTCAACGCATTCAAGGCGGTTTAACCTTGTCTCCTGAATTTGCCACCCTCTTAGCCGGTTTAACTATCTATACAGCAGCCTTTATTGCCGAAGTAGTCAGGGCTGGTATACAATCAGTTTCTAAGGGACAATGGGAAGCAGCCAAAGCATTAGGATTAAAAGGAACTTTACTGATGCGTTTAGTAATTTTTCCTCAAGCATTACGAGTAATGATTCCCCCCTTAACCAGCGAATTTTTAAACCTAGCGAAGAACTCTAGTTTAGCGATCGCTATTGGTTATAATGACATTTATGCTGTGTCTAACACTATTTCTAATCAAACAGGAAAATCCATTGAAATGTTGTTAGTGGTGATGACAACTTATCTCATTTTTAATCTGATTATTTCTTCTGGAATGAATTGGTTAAATCGATCTGTACAAATTAAAGAAAAATAAAAGTTAAGAAATTAGTTGGTGTAAGATGTGAGTGTAAATTATCTAGATAAATACAGAGCGGGAGGACCTATCTTTTCCACGTTTTAATCTGATGTTCTCTTAATATATACTTGCTGCTTAGGTTTTATATACTAAAATATGAACAGTGTTAATTTGATGATGTAATAATGATGTTATATTCAAAATAAATTATAGATTTTTTGATATTATAAAAATATTTATTAGTTATTATATTTTAAATTTTAAAAGCAATTATTACTTTGGTGGCTTCGATTATTAAAGATTATGGTTTAAGTACACCTATCACCTTAATTTCAGTGGGTTTTTTAATAACTAAAAGAATTTTCGATGAACAATTAGAAATCAAGAATTAAGAATTGCTCAGGAAAACAATGAGGAAGAAATTTTACAAAAATACTGAGAAAGTATTGAAAAACTTTTGTTAGATTATAAATTAAACAATGATGATTAAGATCACCTAAACCACTTCAACATTGATGGGGTCAGGGTTTTAGAAAATTTGGGCTTAAAAATGGATTGATAAGTTTTAGTTATCAATCCTTCACCCTCTGTAAATTTTTACAGTTTGTCCACCTTAAATGAGCGATCGCATTTTTTCATCCGAAAAGAGTAATTTTCTCTTAGTCCCCGTCTAATTATATATAAATCACTGAGTTAGCGAAGAATAAACAATGATTTTTTGTTCTTAAAGGTTCTCTTATATGCTTCTTGAATTGTAACTTTCCATCGATGATAATGAATGCGGTTAGGATAGTATTTAAACCTTGGTAAGTTATCCCAAATAAGACCTAATTCTATTTCTAATGAGGGAATATGTTTGAAGAAAGCTTTTGATCCTGTATGCAATACAACGCCTTTCTCTGAGTCAATCTTTTGAGTCTTTAACCAGACAAACATATGTTCATAGTCTTCCATGCACTTATAAGTCAGGGAAGATTCAGCAAGGGATAAAGATAAAGCCATTTGTTCTGCCATTGAACGCTTGTTATGAAAATTTTTGGGTATTGATTCGTCGGATAATAGTTGATGATTCCACTCTCTCCAGGTGTTTAGAAGGCGTTGATGGGAGGAATTTTGAAAGATAAAAAAACCAGAATTAAAATAAGGTATATCCTGACAATTACTCTTTTTCAATAGTGCTTTCCACTTAGAACTATTATTTTCTTGAAAATAGTGTGATGCTGGCTTGGCGATGAAATCTTCCGTAACATTTTTATAAACAGAATCGATAGGATTAATAATTAATGTATCTGAGTCAAGAAATATTACTCTTTCCGCTTCACTTGTTAGAGCATAGGTTTTATTAATGAGAAAGTCATCTTGTCTTAAAGGCTCAACTTCAACCACCTGAATTCTACTGTCTAGAATTTCCCAAGCTGTGGGCTTTTTCCCGATACAAAAAATAGTAACTTTGTCAAAAGTTGAGTTAGTCTTCAACAGACTACGAAGAGAAGTAAACAACATATTCTCATATTGATTGGGACTACAAACATAAACAATTTCTGTAAACTGATTACTGTTATTCATAATTATCAAATTTCACTATTTTTCCAGGTTTCTGATACCCCTAATTTTTGCTTATTCTATCTTAATTGTTGTAGAGACATTTTCGTCAAAAACCTCTACAGACGTGTTAGATTAAGACTTGACCGAACCGGCTAAAATACCCCGCACAAAGTAACGTTGTAGGGCAAAAAAGACCATTAAAGGCACTGTCATACTAATAAAAGCACCGGCAGTCAATAAATACCAATCTTGACCCCTAGAGCCTACCATATTACTCAATTGAATGGTAACAGGAGCTACGTCATTAGTGCCACCGAGATATACCAAAGCGATTAATAAATCATTCCAAACCCAAAGAAACTGAAATACGGCAAAAGAGGCGATCGCTGGCATGGATAAGGGTACAATGAGTTGAGTAAAAATCTTTAGATGGGAAGCCCCGTCAACTTTGGCGGCTTCGATAAGATCCCTCGGTAAAGCCCCGATATAGTTGCGTAACAAATAAATCCCTAACGGCAATCCATAACCGGTATGGGCTAACCATACCCCTAGAAATGTATTAGTTAACCCCAAATCCCGATAAGCTCGTAAAATAGGAATGAGGGTGGTTTGCAAAGGGACCACTAATAAACAAACAACAATGATAAATAAAAATTGTCGTCCTGGAAACTCCATCCAAGCAAAACCATAAGCGGCAAAGGTGGCGATGGCAATGGGAATAATGGTAGCAGGAATAGAAATGGTTAAACTGTTTAAAAAGGCTTGTCCCATGCCTTGAGATTGAAGCACATCTAAGTAATTGCCTAGGTGGTATTGGGTGATTTCAAAAGGATGTTGGAAAATTGACCACCAGCCACTGGATAACATAGCATCTCGTTGGCGAAAGGAACTAATAAAAAGTCCCATAGTGGGCAATGTCCAGATAAAGGCAATGATGACAATGGTGATATGAATGGGGGTTTTTTGCCAAAATTCTGATTGATTGTGTTGGTTTACTTTTGGTGGCATTATCTTAATTTCTCCTGAGTTTTGAAACGACGAATATTGCTAATCATGACGGGTACAATGAGGAGGAGTAAAATAATAGCGATCGCACTACCTCGTCCAAAATTGCGATAGTTAAACATCTCTTTAATCATGCGACTGGCAATTACTTCTGTACCATTATTTCCTCCTGTCATGACGAAGACAATATCAAACACTTTTAAGACTAAAATAATGATGGTTGTACTCACCACTAAAATTGTCGAACGAATCATGGGAATGGTAATACGCCAAAAAATCTGCCAACTATTTGCCCCGTCAATACGGGCTGCTTCGATAACATCTTCAGGAATACCTTTGACGGCTGCGGATAAAATTACCATTGCAAAACCGGTATATAGCCAAATCATAATGGCAATGAGGGCAAAATTATTGACCGATCTTTCCACCAACCAGCCCACTGGTTCAAAGCCCAAACTAACAATAATGGCATTCAATAAGCCAATTTGTTCATCTCCTAGGGGTTTATAAGCATAGATAAATTTCCAGATCACACTTGCCCCAACAAATGATATCGCCATCGGCAAGAAAATGAGAGATTTTGCGATAGATTCATAAGAAACTTTATCCACCAAAACCGCAATAATTAAACCCAAGGCGACACTAATTCCTGTAACTAAAACTAACCAGAGTAAATTATTACGGAAAGCCAATAACATTGATTTATTAGTAAAGGCAAATAAGTAGTTTTGTACTCCTACGAAATTTTGCGATCGCCCATCAAAAAAACTGAGGTAAAAAGTTTGAATGGTGGGCAGAATTAAATAGGCTGATAAAATCAGCATAGCCGGAGAAATATACACCCAAGGCAATAAATTACGATTCCAAGGTTTAGGGAGTAGGCTGATACCATAGTTGGCTAAATAAAAGAGTCCTATGACACCACCGCAGCCAAAAACAATAGCTAATATTACATTAAAAATGCGAGTAATAACTTCCATTTTTTTGTCTTGTCTTAATGAAACAACAATTAAAAAGAATTGATAATTTAGAACTTATATTAATTCTCAATTCTCAATTCCCCATTCTCAATTCCCCATTCTCAATTCTCAATTCTCAATTCTCAATTCTCAATTCCCCATTCTTCATTCCCCATTCCCCATTCTCCATTCCCCATTCCCCATTCTCCATTCCCCATTCCCCATTCTTCATTCAGGCCAACTACTTTCAATATTTTCTAAGACAGTTTCCACATCCGTTCCCCCAACATAATCAACCATACCTGACCAAAATGTACCGGTTCCCACAGCCCCTGGCATCATATCCGAGCCATCAAAACGAATCACATCAGCTTCTGCCAAAATTGTTGCTTGTTGCTGCATTAATTGATCGGGATAAAGATCGATAGCAATATTGTTTCTTGGGGAAATATGGCCCCCTAATTGAACGGCAATTTCGTGGGGAACTTCGCTGGCTAAATATTCCATTAACTGCCTCGCTTCGGGGGTATCATTAAACATAGCAAAGACATTACCAGCCACTAACACAGGAGATCCTTGTTCTGGATTAATGGGGGGTAAATAGAAAATGGCCGCATCTTGGGCTGCGTTGATGTCTTCAGGAAGAAAAGAAGCAATAAACGTCGCTTGACGGTGTAGATAACACCTGGGGTTATCTCCAAATAATCCTTGGATGGAGTCTCCAAAAGGAATACTTAAAGCCCCCACTTTACCGCCATAAACATACTTGTCGTTGCGGGCAATTTTCCCAAAGGTTTCAACAGCGTTTTTCACCGATTGATCATTGAAAGGGATTTGATTGGTGGTCCACTGATCATAAACCTCGGCTCCGGCGGTTCGTAACATGATGTCTTCCACCCAGTCTGTTCCCACCCAGCCAGTGGCATCTCCGCTTTCCATGCCGATACACCAGGGGGTTTTTCCTTCTTCTACCAGGCGATCGCTTAAGGCCATCATTTCATCCCAGGTGTTGGGGATCTCATAGCCGTTTTCTGCAAAAACTTTGGGGTTATACCAGACTAAACTTTTAACTGAGGCCCGATACCATACGCCATAGGGGGTTTCATCGACACTGCCCAAATTGATCCAAGTCTCAGGATAGGCTTCTTGGAGGGTTTCGGATGTCATAAATTCTTTGAGGGGAACTAATTTCCCTTCTTTAGCAAAGTCGGCCATTAAACCAGGTTGGGGGAACATGGCTAAGTCTGGGGGATTGCCTGAGTCTACCCGAATGGGTAAGGTAGTGGCAAAGGTATCGGTTCCCTCATAAACAATTTCAATGCCTGTTTCTTCGGTAAAGGGGGCCAGGGCTTTTTCTAGTTTTTCTTGTTGTTCCCCAACCATGACACCGAGGATAGTCACTTGTTTTTGATTGGTTTGAGCAGGTTGATTGGGGGAATTACAACCGCTTAAAGTGGTGATGCTGAGGGCGATTACAGAAAAAAATGCAGTTTTTAAGGTATTTTTCGATTGTTTCATTGATATTAAAGAGTATGTTCGTTGCAATCAAATAGATAGAGGCGTTGACTATCAATTAATAGGTCTAGAGTTTCTTTTGACCTCACTTTAGCACGGGGATCTAAACGGGCTACTAATTCATCTCCCCTTGGGGTATCAAAATAAACCACCAGTTCACTGCCCATCATTTCAATCAGGGTGACGGTGGCGCGAATGGTAAATCCGTGAATGTCTGGGGGGATATATTGGGGATGATAAATGTTTTCAGGACGAATACCGAGGGTTAAGGGAGGGGTTCCCATGTCTGGCTGTAGGTGGGGTAGATATTGCTGCATATCGATGAGGTTTTCACCCCATTTTAGGTAAGATTTTCCCTCTGTTTCTATTCTTTCTACGGCGAAAAAGTTCATCGAAGGACTTCCGATAAATCCGGCGACAAACTTATTGATGGGATGGTTGTAAAGGTTGGCGGGGGTGTCTGCTTGTTGCAAAATACCGTCTTTCATGACTGCAATGCGATCGCCCATTGTCATCGCTTCGACTTGATCATGGGTGACATAGATAAAGGTGGTGTTTAAGTCTTGATGCAGTGTACTAATTTCTTTTCTAGCTTGAACCCGTAATTTTGCGTCGAGGTTAGATAGGGGTTCATCCATCAAAAATACGGCGGGTTTTCTGACGATCGCACGCCCCACGGCAACCCGTTGACGTTGTCCCCCTGAGAGTTCTTTGGGTTTACGATGGAGTAGTTGTTCAATGCCTAATTGTTGCGCTGCACTTTCAACTCGTTGTTTAATGTCTGCACGGGGTTTCCCTTGTAGTTCTAAACTAAAGGCCATGTTATCAAAGACGCTCATGTGAGGGTAGAGGGCATAGGATTGAAACACCATAGCAATATCTCTATCTTTGGGGGATAATCCGTTTACGGGGCGATCGCCGATGGAGATGATTCCTTGGCTGATTGATTCTAACCCGGCCAAAAGTCTTAATGAGGTACTTTTTCCACACCCAGAAGGTCCAACGAATACCAAAAATTCTCCATCTTCGATATCCAGGTTGAGATTATTAACTGCTGTATAATCTCCAAACCGCTTTACTACTTGGTCAAATTTGATACTAGCCATTACAACTCTTTTCTTTCCTCCAAATCAACAAAATTGCTTCTGACAATTTTATGATTACCAATTTAACAAGAAATTATAAAGGACACAGTGTTGTGAAAAAAAAATCACAGCTTGCTCAATTCTCCATTCCCCATTCTCCATTCTCCATTCTCCATTCTCCATTCTCAATTAACTAAACTTCCTCGTTTCATTTGTTCTCGTTCGATAGCTTCAAATAAAGCTCTAAAATTGCCTTCACCAAATCCTGTTGCTTGTTTTCTTCTTTCTATAATTTCCCAGAAAAAAGTAGGTTTATCAAACATAGGTTCGCTAAATATTTGTAAGAGTAGAGGGTAATTATCACTGATATCCTCTCTATTGTAGTTATATTCTTGGTCTAACAAAATATGTTGTCTGACAATTTTTTGCCATTCTTGCTTATCAACGTTTAACTTTAAGCCTTTTTCTAATAAGTTTTCATAGTAAGTCTGAGGAACTTTGAGGAATTTCATTCCTTGATCATCAAGTTTCTTGGTAACTTCAATAATATTCTTAGTTCTTAAAGCAATATGTTGGATTCCTGCTCCATTATTAACATCTAAAAATTCTTGGATTTGGGAATTAGATGATAAAGGTTCATTGATAGGAAATTGTATCCCAGACAGAGGATGAAACATCACTTGAGAATACAAACCAGATTGAGGTGTTTCTATGATAAAAGCTTGTTTTTTTTCAAAGCCTAGTATATTTTGATACCATTTAACTGTAGATTCTAATTGATTTTTACCCACATTAAAAACCAGATGATCCCAAGTTAAAAAGTTGCTCACATCAGGTAAAATAACTTCGGTTTGTTGAATCCAATCATCAGGGATAACAGGAGTATTTCCTTGACGTTCAACTAAGGTGTGAAATAAATTGTTTGGGTTGATAATTTTACTCCATTTTAAACCTCCTTGAAGATATTTTTTTTGTTGAATTTGAGCTACTTTTACTTTGAAAATAGAAGGTATTTCACTAAGTATTTGCTCTAGATTCTGCACTCTGAAAGCAACGTCTCTCACCCCAGCAGGATGAATTTGTAAGAACTGATAAACAGGGCTATCTCTGGATAAAGGAGAAGAAAAAATAATAACAATAGGCTTATCTCTATACCCTGTGGTTACAATTTCTGTCTGAGTATGGCTATTTTTCCCTTTGCCAAGAGACTGAAAACCCATGACATCAACAAACCAATTTTTCCAGTATTGTGCATCTTCGACATAAAAATGAACGTGGTCAATATCCATATTACTGTTTAGTTTACATTTCTTTACATTTGAATTTTAACCGATTCTTCTTTGAAGTGGATAGGGGGGCAGAAGAAGTCTTTAGAGACAGTTAATTTTAATTTGTGTCATCATTGGTTAAAGTATATTAAGCACCAACAATTCTAGTTTTCACTGTCTATTATCAGTATGAGTCAAAACTACGGAATTTCTCGACCCCTTCCCCCCAATGTTAAACGAGCAGCCACCATTCTTCAATGGTCCGGAAATGTCGGTTTCTGGGGACAGCTAGTATTGGGGGTATTAGCCGCGGCACTTTTATTCCTGGCCTTAGCTGGTTTAGCTGCACAGCAAAAAGCGACAGAAGGAACTAATTTTAGTATCTTTTGTTCTGTAGCTGGGGTGATTGCACTGGTCATTAGTATTTTAATTTGTTTTCGCTATAAACAAATTGCTAAATTGATGCGCAACCCTGAAGCACAAGCACGACCTAAAAAATCCTCTACCCTACAATTAATTAGGGCAGGTTTATTGTCTAATTTGGTGGGAATTTTCCTATCAATTATTGGGGCAGAAGGATTTGTCGGTATTTTGTGGCGAAAACTCTCCAATATTCCTCAAGGAGCAGCCGTTTACGACACCACTAAGCTGCCAACTCCTAGTGAGATTTTACTACTACTTGCCAATACCCATACGATTTTATGTCACTTTGCGGGTATTGTTGTAGGACTCTATTTATTAGATCGATTAGATCGATAATTATCTCAACAGAGGCAGATTAGAGCAATGCAAAGAACTAGACTAAATACTTTAGTAGAAACAACTCAAAACCGCTTTGATGAGGCGTTCAAAAACCCTTGGCGCAGAATTTCTTTAAGTTTAATTAGTGTTTTATTTGGGTTTTTTATCGGTCAATCTGTTTCCATTACCGCCGGACAAGAGGCTTACTGGGATATCACGGTAGGAATTTTCTTGTTAATTTTTACTGAAACAATTAGTCGAATCACTTACAGTCAAGGTAACAAGAAACTGCGATCGTTTAGTATTGATATTCTCAATCTTTTTAAAATTGGAATTACTTACAGTTTATATGTAGAAGCTCTAAAACTAGGTTCATAATCACGGATTATTTACCAAAGAAAATGGTTTAAATCCTCCAACTTTAGGGGTAGGTAATTCTAAATTCTACATTCTAAATTCTCATTGACCATGATATCCCTTAAAATACTGCAAAAATTACTAGAAACTAATTCTATTTCTTCTAGGGATATGGAAATTTTGTTGCAAGAAGAATTAGCTAATGTTTATGTTTGTGATGCTTTTAATCTCACAGTAGAGAAGGGACTAGAAAAAATAAATCATCGTATTGATCTATTACAAAAAACCTATCCAATTATTAGTCAAGAATACCAACAATTAAACTATAAAGACAAGGAATTAATATTGTTATTGTGGCAGTTTTGGCTCCCGTTGGCCATTAAATTAAGTGAAGAAAAAAGTAAACAAAAATATCCTTTCATTCAAGGGATTTTGGGGGGACAAGGTACAGGAAAAACCACCTTATCAAAAATCCTCTGTATCATTTTAAAACAACTGGGCTATCAAACCGTTACCCTTTCCATTGATGACTTCTATAAAACCTATGAGGAACGACAAAAACTACACACAAATGATCCTCGTTTTATTTGGCGTGGCCCCCCAGGAACCCATGATATTGCATTAGGAATTAAAACATTAGAACAATTAAAAGCTCCTGATTATTCTCAACCTATTTTCATTCCTCGTTTTGATAAATCTTTATGGAATGGTCAAGGAGATAGGATAAAACCTGATATAATTAGTCAACCCGATATTGTTCTATTTGAGGGTTGGTTTGTTGGGGTTTTTCCCATCAATGAAACTGAATTTAATCATTCCCCCTCACCGATTAAGACGGAAAAAGATATACAATTTGCTAAAGATATTAATCAGCAATTAAAAGCTTATTTACCTCTTTGGAATCAGTTGGATAGTCTCATGATTCTTTATCCTCAAGATTATCGTTTGAGCAAAAAATGGCGTAAAGAAGCAGAACAAAAAATGATATTATCAGGAAAAACAGGGATGAATGAACAACAAATAGATGAGTTTGTTAATTATTTTTGGAAAGCTTTGCATCCTCAACTCTTTATAACCCCCTTGATCCAAAATCAAAACCTTGTTGATTTAGTAATTACGATTGATGCTAATCATCATCCCCAAAAAATAACATTTAATGGCTAAGGTTAAAGACTACCTAATATTAATCATTGCTGCTGTTACTAAAAACTAACCAGTATGAAGAATAAAATTTTAATCTGTGAAGAAAAAGCCTCGTTTACTGTAGGGAAGACTTTCTATCGTCCCCAGAGTAAAATAACAAGAGATTTAGGGGTATTAGCTGCATCAGTCTATAAGAAAAAGCACGGAAATTTAAGGGTTCTAGATGTAATGACAGGGTGTGGTATTCGTTCTTTACGCTATTACTTAGAAAGTGATGCTGATTATATTTGGGCTAATGATAGTAACCCTGAAAATCAAGCAGTTATTGAAGATAATTTATCTGATATTTTACAAAACAAAAAAGGTAAAGTAACCTATCAAAATGCTAATAATATATTTTTTAATTGTTCCAATAATAAGGATTACTATGATTTAGTAGATGTGGATGCTTTTGGTTCACCTAATCCCTATTTAATTACAGCATTATGGGGAACTAAAATAGGTGGTTTAATCTATGTAACTTCTACAGATGGACGTAAAGGAACTGGTCATTTACCTGAAAAATGTTTACAAACCTATGGTTCTTATGGTCGATCTCATCCTGCGGCACAAGAACAAGTATTACGATTAATAATAGGAAGTACGTTACAACAAGCAGCTACTTTAGGTTTAGGAATTGAACCAATTTTTTCTTTTTTTAGCGGTAAAAACTATCGAGTTATGCTGCGTTTATTACCTAAAATTAATCTTAGTTTAGATAATTATGGCTTTTTGGGATATTGTCATCATTGTGGAGAATATCAAAATATTTCTTATCAACAATTGGGTAAATTAACTTGTTATTATCAAGAAGAAGATAAAGCTTATAATTATACAATTTCTGGGCCTATGTGGTTAGGTAATTTACATAATAAGGTGTATTTAAAAACCATGCAAAACTTAGCAATTAATTTAAAATGGACAAAAGTAACTAATTTATTGTCAACTATGATCAATGAATCCAACTTTCCCTCTTATTTTTATACATTAGGCGAAATTGGAAAACGAGGAAAATTAGACATTCCTAAGCGATCGCAACTGATTGAAAATTTAGAAAATCATGGTTTTCAAGCAACCAATACTCATATTAACCCCCAAGCAATTAAAACCAATGCCACCTTAAAACAGTGCATTCAGATAGCAAAGGAATTATAAAAAAAGTGGACAAAATAAACACTCGTTTGTAGCCGTTTAAAGAAGCTTTGCCCACTTCCTGATTATGCTATTTAAACCTGAGTTCGATCTAGGAGAATTTGTATACAACTGATTCAAATCAGCCGCCTCAAAATCTCATTGTCTCGTTTAAAAAATCATAAATCCGTTGCGAAGCACGGCGTAGCCGCCCTCCTAACACTGAACTCACTTGATTTAACTATCAACAAAAATAGGACGTATAGAATCAACCCATTTGGTAATACGTTCTTCAGTTTTCTCACTTTGATTGACTTCATCAATGGGTAATCCCACAAATTTATCATTCAATAAAGCCGAAGAATACTCGAAGGTATATCCTTCATTGGGAAATTCGCCTACAAGAGTAGCACCTAATTTGTTAAAATGTTCGTACATTTTTCCTAGGGCACTGACAAATTCTGTGCCATGATCAACTTGATCTCCAGCACCAAATAAAGCAATGGTTTTCCCTGTGAAATCAGGTTTTTCTAGTTCCATTTCAAAGAGGGGTTCGCGCCAATCATTTTGAACTTCTCCAGCACCCCAAGTAGAACATCCCAACAAGAGATAATTATAGTCAAGAAGTTGATCGTATTCGTCAAAATCTTCTTCCATACTATAAATATCGCAGATATCCTCACCTAATTTTTCTCGTACTTTTATGGCGATTTCTTCAGTTATTCCTGATGTACTACCGTAAAAAATGCCAATTTTTGCCATAATTAGGGCTCCTGATTCATTTTACATCGTCAAGAAACTGATGGGGTTAAAATTCAAGTGTTTACAACTAGAAAATTTAATAAGTGTCGGAAATATATCCTCTCTACTAAAGAGTATAGCCAAGCAATTAGATAAAATCTGTATCCCTTGTACTTGAGAATTATTCTTTTTTGAGGGATAATTATTTGACTTCAATTCTCACTAAGCTTAAAAAAATATGTTGAAATAGCCAAAGAATTGATAGATAATGGTAAGAGGGAAAATTTGATATTGAAAGACTGAGCCAATTTTACTCACCTGAGAGACTAAAATTATTATCTAGTATGACTTATTTATTCTACACTGTTGATGTTTTTACTGATGCTATATTTGGAGGAAATCAATTAGCAGTATTTCCTCATGCAGAAGGATTATCTTCTGAAATTATGCAAAAAATAGCAGCAGAATTTAACTTCTCAGAAACGGTTTTTATGGTTTCTGCAACTGTTCCTAATGCAACTATAAAATTGCGTATTTTTACTCCAAATCAAGAATTACCTTTTGCTGGACATCCCACATTAGGTGCGGCTTATATTTTAGGGATTACTGATGATTTTATCAACAAAAATAGTAATTGTAATCTTATTTTTGAAGAAGAAGTTGGGTTAGTTCCTGTTACAATTAAATTTAAAAATCAGCAGCCTATTTATACAGAGTTAACCTCGCCACAACTGCCAGAATTTTCTGATGAAACTCCATCAATAGAAGAGTTAGCATCAATTTTAAGCTTAAATATAAAAGATTTTAAACAAGATAAATACAATTCCCAAGCGGTTTCTTGTGGACTGCCTTTTTTATTTGTTCCCCTTCATAATAGAGAAGCATTAAAGCGTATTAAATTAAACGGCGATCGCTGGCAACAAATATTAGAAAATAGTTGGGCTTCTTCTCTGTATGTATTCTGTTTTGATCCTGAAAATAAGGGATCAAATATTCGCTCAAGAATGTTTGCACCAGGGCTAGGCGTAACTGAAGATCCCGCCACAGGTTCTGCTGCCAGTGCTTTTGGGGGATATTTAGGCATTCGTGAGACTGTGAATGACGGGATTTTTCACTGGCGAATAGAACAAGGGTTTGAGATGGGAAGACCTAGTTTTCTGGAAGTAGAAACAGAAAAAAAAGAAGGAAAAATAAACAGAATTTGTGTGGGAGGTTATTCTGTTTTAGTCAGTAAAGGAACGATGGAAATTCCCAAGTCTAAATTCTAAATGCTTAAGTTTCCAAAAGAGTTCCCTCAATGCAAGTTTTAGTTAATAAGGCTCCTTCCATAATAGCCTGTTCAAGTTGAGCGCATAAAAGGTTCGCATTGGTAAAATTAGTGCCTCTTAATATTGCCCCATTGAGGATTGCTTCTTCCAAGTCTGCTTGAGACAAATCAGCCCCTGAAAGGTTGGTATTACTTAAATCCGCTTGTTCTAAAATAGTAGCGATTAAAGTTGCACCTCGCAAATCACAACCGCGAAAATCACACCCTGTAAAATCTAAATGACTTAAAACAGAACCCGCTAAAAATGCTCCAGCCAAACTGACATTTTTGGCTTGAATATCCGATAAAACAGCCCCTCGTAAATCAGCATTACGACAGTCGGCATTGGTTAAATTAGCCCCTGTTAAATCAGCCCCTCGCAAGTTAGTTCTTAGGGCTGCTCCGGTTAGATTAGCCCCTGTTAAATCAGCACCCGATAAATCCATTCTAGATAAATCTTGTCCTGCTAAATCTTTGATTTTTCCGTTACGAATGTCTAATAAATCGATGGTTGTATTCATGATAATCTCCTCTTGAATTTGTATTGTTCAACGTAAAAACTTCTGACAAAAAAAAGGGTTGTAAGTCTCCAAATTGAGGTACCGGTAATTCTAAATTCTGATTGACCTCATTTTGTGGCTTCTTCTAACCAAATAGCAGGTAGTTGAGTGGGGCGTTGCGGCAAACACATTAAGCCCATTTCTGCTAATCTGATGATGTTGGCTAGAGTGTCAACCAAAGTGGGGTCAAACCAAGTTTCTTGTTTTGATTGGCATTTTTCTAGAGCTTCACCCAAATTCAAAGCCGCGCGCTCTCCTCTGGGTTGGGTTAATTCTTGGAAGTAAGAAACTAAGCCTAATATTCTGGCTTCAATGCTGTTTTCTTCGCCTTTTAAGCCTTGGGGTTTACCGCTTCCATCCCAATGTTCGAGTTGATGATCGACAATGTCTTTAATGGCTTTTAACTCTGGCATAGTGGACAATAATTGTCCGCCCAAAGTGGCACGATCACGCCAAAAAGCGTAACTAGAATCATTTAATTGATCGGGAGTCTGGTTAAAGACTTCTTTTGGAGCTTCCGCCAGCCCAATACGATACAATAACCCTGCTAATCTGAGTCGTCTTAGTTGCAATGTGGGTAAGTCTAATAACTGTCCGATGGTTTCTGCAAGGGCTGATACTTGCAAGGAAGCGAGGGGGTTATCTTTATCTCTCTCATCTACCCGTTGCGCCATGCGTAAAAAGGCTTGTAGTTTGCTGGCGGCTAAATTACGATTTAATTTTAAGGCTTGTCCTTCTAAGTCAACAAGTTCCCTGTTTTGACGGTTAATGGTGACTAACTGTTGTTGAGAGGTTTGCAAGTAAGTGACAATCCGAGAGACTACTCCTGTGAGATCGATGGGGACATCGTTGGGGCTGGCTGCAATCTTCCCTTGCATTTCGGCTAATTTATCCGCTAAGTCTGGGTTATAAGAGCGCATTCCTTCGATTAAAATTCTGGCAGATTCTTCTACCGGAAGGCGATCAAAAGTCCAAAGTCCGTAAAATTTTCGTTCTGTGTCCGTTTGGGGTTGGGTATCAGCCCGATAGTCTTCGGCAGACAGTTCCCTACACAGCACCATAGCCGCGTATCCTGGGGCTAATATGATTAAGTTCCATTCTTCTACTAAAGCATCATCACTGTTGAGATTGACTAGGGATACATTTTCTAATTTTCCTGTTTTATGGCTGTCAAACCCGCTTTCGCCAACCGCAGCGATCGCAATATGTCGAGAACATTGGGCAATGTCATAATAACGTTCGGCTTCTTGTAAGTACCATTTTCCCTGTTGAAACGTAACCAATACCAACGGATGTTGTTGGGGATCATCGGGGGTACTCTTAAGAATATGGTCTTCTAAGGCGTGACAAAGGGCAACAAGGGTATTTTTGAAGTAAACACCGTAACTAGGGGGTAGTTGACCGTCTGGAAGTGCGCTTTTCAGTTGGTTTAGGGTTGACTCAGGTAACATTCGGAACTACTATAACGAGGTCTCTATGATTAGTTTATTTTAAGCTACAGACAACTATAACTTATCTAATTCATTTATAAGACAAAAGTTTCTCCCCTTAGCATTCTTTGGGTTGGTACAACCAGAGACAACAGTCTGGGTTTAATACCATTAAACCCATCAAGACAAGACAATTAATTTCTTAACCAAATAATAAATCAGATTCTAACGTTTTTTCAATCATAGTGGGTTTAATATTAGCTTACCCTAGATCAAATTTCCACTTCTAACTGTTTGGTCGGAACAAAACATTCCCCTGGTAAAAGAATCGGGTTGTGACGAAAAATTAACTGTCCCCGATAACTTTTCCGATGAATAGCAATACCATAGGGCCGCTTAGAAGTTTTCGGATGTAACATACAATAGGTCCGATAAATTCTTTGCGCTGCCCGTAATAAGGTGGGGTCTAAGATAATAGTAGAGTCCATCGGTTGTTGCCTAGGATCTTGAATTTGAGAAGTATAAGCCATAATTTTAATCTCCTCACACGGTAGTTTAAGCTCTGTCCTTAATATTGTTATGGAAAACAATACACATCAAAGGACGGAAAAATGACTGACTATGATTCCAAAATTCTCAATAAAACCGCTCCCATCTCTTTACATCCCACTGATTTCATTCCAGGGGACATAATATCTCCTGTACGATATCCTTGGGCCAAAGCTTCTAATACAGACTTTTCTAGCCTACTGGCAGCTTTGGGTTCATTTAATCCATAGCGCAGCATCATCGCAGCACTGAGAACTTGAGCTAATGGGTTGGCTTTATCTTCTCCAGCAATGTCAGGGGCTGAGCCATGAACAGGTTCAAATAACCCAGGTTTTTCTAAACCTAAACTGGCGGAGGGTAACATACCAATACTTCCGGTTAACATTGCTGCTGCATCGGAGAGAATATCCCCAAATAAGTTACCGGTAACAATGGTATCAAATTGCTTAGGCGCACGTACTAACTGCATCGCGGCGTTATCCACATAAAGATGAGACAATTCTATATCGGGGTATTTCTCTGCCATCAAGGTGACGCGATCGCGCCAGAGTTGAGAGACATCTAAGACATTAGCTTTATCCACAGAACAGAGCTTCCCTTGACGTTTTTGGGCGATTTCAAAGGCAACTTTGGCAATGCGATCAACTTCTGACTCGGTATAAGCCATAGTATTGACCCCTCGTTTTTCTTTATTTTCTGTCTCAAAAATCCCTTTGGGTTCCCCAAAATAGATGCCGCCTGTCAACTCTCGAACGACCATAATATCGACCCCGTTGACGATTTCTGGTTTCAGTGAGGAGGCATCTACTAGCTGAGGTAAAATAGTGGCTGGACGTAGATTAGCAAAAAGGTTTAACCCGGCACGAATGGCTAATAACCCTGTTTCTGGCCGTTGCTGACGGGGCAAATTATCCCATTTATAGCCCCCAATAGCCGCCAGTAGAACTGCATCGCTACTGCGACACATTTTTAAGGTTTCATCTGGTAGAGGCTTTCCTGTTTCGTCGATCGCCACACCTCCAATTAAGCCTTCTTGAAATTGAAAGTCAATGTCTAATTGTTTCCCAACTAGCTTGAGAACATCAACGGTAACAGCTAAAATTTCAGGGCCGATGCCGTCCCCTGGTAGTAGGGTAATGCGATATTGCCTCGTCATGGTTAAGTTCTTCTTTAGGGTGTTAGGTTCTTTGGTTGAGCGATCGCTACTCTAATTAGTCTTGAATGGTCGCTCTTTGTTCATTTTACTAGCAATGGCAGTCTATCACGAATTGGCTTATTTTAATGGGTTTGTAATGCCATCGTAATTAGTCCTTGTTGTCCTATTAAGATTTCTCTGAATAAAGTACAAATTCCTACCCAAATAATAGGACTAATATCCACACCCCCGATAGGGGGAATAAGACGGCGAACAGGAATTAAAAAGGGTTCAGTGGGTAAAGCGATTAATTTCCAAGGCAAACGGTTTAATTCTACTTGTGGATACCAAGTTAAAACAATACGAAAGATAAATAAAAAGGTCATCACTGCCAATAATAACCCTAAACTCCAGTTAGCTATGTTGACTAAATCCATCGTCTTTATTAACTATTTAATAACTTTTGTATTTTAGCATAGTAAAAATCTTTTGTATGGTCTTAATAGTATTAAGCTCTGATGGATTTCTGAGTTGGTTAAGGATTGACTGCTTGTATCATCCATCTTTGGCTATTATCTAAACAATAAATCGTTCTCTGATGAGGTTTTTCTCTTAATTCTAAATGATCGACTTTTTTGGGAGTAAATAATAATAATACAAAGTCGGTAACGGGTTCCTTATCGGAAGGTATAGGGCAGGAGAAATTATCTTTATTTTCTATCATAGGTTTACCAGGTTCTGGCCAAGTAAACTGTTGTCTTGCTGAGTCAGAAAGTTTTTGCCACATCTTGACTCTAATTGATTGCTCAAGGTAGTTTTTGTCAATAATTTTCAGGTTTCCACTCAAGCGAAATTGTTCTCTAGTTTTGGGGAAATACCAACAAATTTCACCAGCACTATTATGATTAATTTGCCTAATTTTGTCGCTGCGACTATCTGTAATTATTTGTAATTTATTTGTCTCTTCTAAAAAGCCTCTAAAAACAACAGTTCTATTGGCCGGTTCCCCATTCATATTAATTGTTGCTAGTTGAAAATAACGGGCATTAGCAAGACTACGATTACGATGCAATGATCGGGACAAAATAGATCGCCAAGGGGCTAAATTATTACTCATTAAACTATCAATTTAAAACTATACAATAACTCATCTAACGCCTAGAAACTTATGGGTTTGTAAACTCATACGCCATTGAGGATGATGGAAAATATAATTAAAAATT
Organism: Crocosphaera sp.; assembly: GCA_030064935.1. Taxonomy (GTDB): domain Bacteria; phylum Cyanobacteriota; class Cyanobacteriia; order Cyanobacteriales; family Microcystaceae; genus Crocosphaera. The sequence continues at coordinate 27,033 of JASJEA010000104.1, forward strand.
AAAGCTTGACTTTGGGGGCTATTCCATTCAGGTTGTAAATATTTAATGGTTTGAGGAGCGACTTTTTTGGCTTGTTCTTCTGCCCAGTGTAAGTCTTGTTGATTGGCAATGACCACCTTTAATTCGTTAACCTGGGTATAGATAGTTTTATGGGGAACTTTAAACGGTTTTGGCGAAAAAGTTATCCAGTCAAACTCTCCACTAAGAGCATAAGCCCCAGAAGTTTCCAAATGAACCAGTAACCCTAATGCTTGTAAACCGTTAGTTAAGGGAAATAAGTCGTGCATTAGGGGTTCTCCCCCTGTAATAACAACTATCGCTGGATTAGTTGCTTTTGCTGCTTCTGCTAACATTTTAACCGACTGTTGGCCATATCCTTTACTCGTCCACGACTCTTTTTGATCACACCAAGGACAATGAACATCACACCCAGCCAAACGAATAAAAAATGCACTTACTCCGGTCCAAGTTCCCTCCCCCTGCAAAGAGTGAAAAGTCTCTACAATAGGATAAGTTGTTAACCTAGGGGCGATCGCTTCCATCTCAACTGACGCTAAACTATTCATAATCTATTATTAACACTTCTCACTGGTTTGTTGTTTGTCTTATGAAATCTCATTTTTATCAGCTTTTATTTACTCTCCCTATTGTAGTATTAAATTTGATGGGATGTCAGTCGATTGAACCCATTCCTATCCAGAGCATTCCTCAAAGAGAAAACCCTCCTTCTAATAATCCTGCGAGATTGATCGATCCTAGTTTTCTCAAAGCTTTAGAAGAGGAGACATATCGAGAAATTAATCAATATCGTATTTCTAAAAAATTACCCCCTCTAAAAATAAACCCTCAAATTACACAACAAGCCAGAATACATAGTGAAAGAATGGCTTCTGGTATAATTTCCGTCAGTAATGAAAACTTAGAACAACGCTTAAAAATCATTAGTTTTAGTACCCCTCACGAAAAAGGTGTAGAAAATTTAGCTACCCATGAAGATAATTATAATCCAGTCCAAGCTACTCTTCAAAAATGGCTCAATAATCCTCAAAATATTCGTAATATTGAGGGTAAGTTTGATGAAACAGGGATTGGTGTAGCACAAAATAACCAAGGTCAATACTATTTTACACAAATCTTGGTCAAGAAAAAGCCGTCTATTATTACTCGTTCTCCTGAAGTTAATCATAGTCTAGAACCTTGGAAAAGACCTGATCCTTTATTAGAAAAATCAGGTCAAGATGGTCAGTTTTTAATTGCTTTAGAAGAAGAAATTAATCGTAAAGTGAATCAATATCGTATCTCTAAAAATTTACGTCCCTTACAAATGAATGCAGAGATTAGTTATGTAGCAAGACAACATAGTAGAGATATGGCCAATAAAACAGCAACTTTTAGTCATGATGGCTTTGATAATAGGGCAAAGGCAGTGGGAAGAACCATTCCCTATCGGTCTTTTGCCGAAAATTTAGCTTATTTAAAAGGCTATACCGAGTTAGCTGATGTTGCGGTTAAAGGCTGGATAGATAGCCCCGGTCATCGTAAAAATATGGAAGGAAACTTCAATTTAACAGGGGTTGGGATTGCGAAAAATTCAGAAGGAGAATATTATTTTACCCAGCTATTTTTATTACAAAGATAAGTCAATCAGAATTTATAATTTAGAAGTTAGAATTAAGAATGACCTCCAACTTAAGGTGGGGGCTTGAAACTTTTTATCCCAATAAAAGAAAAACCAGAAACACAAAAAGAATACCCCAACTTCTACAAGTTGAGGGATGAATTTTTGTGTTTCACGACTTAATAATTTACTAATATGTTATAATTTGAGTAAGATATATGAAAATCCTTCCGATGCTAGTTACTCAATCAATACAAATTAGAGGATTAAAAGCAGAGCAGTATGAAATACTGCGTTATCAATGTCGTTTAGCCAAAAATATGTATAATGTGGGACTATATAGCGTCAGACAGTTCTTTTTTGCTGAAAATCGTTTTTTAGCCTATGAATCGAATTACCATCATTGCAAGGACAATGAAAATTATGGCTTGTTGCATTCCCAAGTGGCCCAACAATGTCTCAAATCTGTTGATGAAGCATTTTCAGGTTTTTTTAAACTGCTAGGAATGAAAAAAGAGGGGAAATTAGCAGCAAGAATATCATTACCTCATTACCTCAAAAAAGATGGTTATTTTCCTTTGGTATATCCTCAACCTTATATAAAGGAAGGAAAGATACAATTCTCCGTATCGAACAAGTTTAGAAAAAACTATAGAGAGGAAACAGGAAAAGTATTTAAAGCGTTTAAATTCTCAATCCCTCCTATGATAAAAGGGAAAAAGATTCATGAGTTGAGGATAATTCCTAAATATAACGGTCGTTATTTTGTTGCTCAATTCGTCTATGAAATTAAGGAGGAAAAAGTCGAGAATCTAGACAAAGATAAATGTTTAAGCGTAGACTTAGGACTAAATAATTTAGTAGCAGCGATTGATACAAAAGGGTCGTCATTCATCGTGGATGGACGAAAACTAAAATCAATGAACCAATGGTACAATAAGCAGCTAAGTAAATTACAGTCTCTGAAGGATTTACAGGGAATAAAAAGATTAACCAATAAAATGG
>JASJEA010000105.1 GCA_030064935.1 Crocosphaera sp.
TCACTAATCATGACTCGATTGAGAACAGCTAGGGTCAATACTGCCATTAATCCTAATCCTAGATTGAATAAACCGAGACGCAATGCGGTTAAGAGTCCTGGTGAACGTTTATGATGAGTTGAAGGTGGCTCTATAAAACTCTTGGAATTCATGTTTATTATGGGTTTTATGTTTAATAAATAAATAAGGTGGGCATTGCCCACCCTACTATATCATTATACTATTTTAGACTTGCCATAATTTTATTAACTTCTTGAATATTTAACTCTAATGCTTCTGCAATTTGTTCTGGGTTTAATCCTAATTTAAGTAATCTAGGAATCATTTCTCTTTTAGTCTTCTTTTCTATCGCTTCAACTATAATTTTATTATCGTTAATAATATCATCATTATCTTCAATGTCAGTGTAAGAATTAGGACAAAAATTTAGTTTATCAATTTGAGCAATATTACCAATACCACTAAAATTTTTAGCTTTCATTCTTTCAATGGTTGTACGGAAATTAGATTTATTAATGTCTTCTCCTAAAGTATCAGATAGAAGTTGCCAAAGTTTATAAGCTTAATCTTTGACATGACCTTTACTGCAGTTATAATCTTTAGCAATGTTAGCGTATCTTTGCCCGTTTAAAACTCCTTTTAATATAGCGACTTGTAGACTATCGATATGTTTACCTGTGGAGGAGAAGATTAACTCATCTAAAAGGTTGGATTCTTGATCTAATTTCCAGAGTAACTGAAGAAAATGATCCCTTTTATAAAACATAAGAGATCGCCTATTTTGTAGGGTGCATTAACGAAGTGTAATGCACCTTATTTAATATGATTAACTATTGAGATTCTCGCTCTTTAATATCAGCAAAAATATCATCGAGACTCATTTTATCTAACCATTTATGACGCTCTTTCGTGTAGTCTCCTTTACCATGATAATATAGCTTTAAGAAGCGAATAGCATCAGCATATCCCAGTGCATCAACTAATGCTTTAAAACCCTTTTCATTTAATTCCATTGGAGTCATCATAATTATATTCCTCAATTGTTTGATTCTTCCATTAACTAAGAAACAGGATTTTTTACAGGTATTTTTAATATAGCTTGATTACGAGTTGCATTGTTTAATAGTCTATCATCTGTTGTTAAGAATACATCTACTATAGCTGATTCAGCATAAGCAATATGTAAAGCATCAAAAGATTTAAAACCTAATTTTACTAGAGTTTTTGTTCTTTCTTGAATCACTTCATTCAGAGAAATTTTAGTCTTTGCTAAGGTTAATAAATCCTTGACTTGTTGTTTTTTATCCAGATCAGGGGTTTGCTCAATTTCTGAGTCAAGAGCTATACTACCAATTAATAGCCATTCTTCTGTCTGAAAATACTGAATAATTGTTAAAATAGCTTCTGCTTCAAGACCGATTCTTAATTGTGACCAATCATCAAAAGGACGATTAAAACAACAGACATCCATGTAAATTCTATATTTTTTTGTCATTTAGATGGAGTATTAGACGATAATTTAGTTGACCAGTCAATTCAACTAAAACTTCTCAAACTAGAAATTACGACGACAAAAATGGCTTATTCTTGGCCTATTCTTCATCCTGAAATATTAAAAGAATATTTAGTAAGGTGGGCATTGCCCACCTTACTATCTTATTCTACTCCTTCAATTCTGTCCTCAATTTCCTGGTACAATTCCTGCAGTCTTTCTAAGTTTTCTTCGGAGGTTTCCCAATAACCTCGCCCGTTAACTTCTAACAATGTACCGACCATTTTACGGAAAGAATTAGGGTTTAAATTCATCAGACGTTTACACATTTCTTCGTCTTCAATGAAGGTTGTATTTACGTCTTCATATACCCAGTTATCTACTGCGTCTGCGGTTGCACTCCATCCCATTGTGTTAACTAAACGCTTAGAAAGTTCTCTTACACCTTCATATCCATGAGATAACATTCCTTCGTACCATTTAGGATTTAATAACTTGGTACGCGCGTCTAAACGGACGGTTTCAGATAGGGTACGAACTTGTGCGTTAGCAGTAGTTGTATCGGCAATATAAGCAGAGGGTTTTTTACCATCTCCCCGTAAGTTGGCAACGACTTTTGTGGGATCAGAGTCGAAATAATGGGACACATCTGTTAAACTAATTTCCGAAGAATCTAAGTTTTGGAAGGTTGCATCTGCCGTCTTTAACGCTGATTCAAATACTTTTCGGTTATCTTTCATGATACCAGGGTTATCTGAATCGAAGGCGAAACTTTTACGGTTGAGATACATATCTTGTAACTCTTTTTCCTCTTCCCAACTGCTATTTTCTACCGCTAGATTTACATTAGAAGAGTAGGAACCAGAAGCGTTAGAAAATATACGGGTAGCAGCTTCACGGAGGTTAATCCCCATGTCATCTGCTTGCTGTAAAGCGTGTTTACGAACATAGTTCATTTCGATAGGTTCGTCTGCTTCTGCTGCCATTTTAACCGCTTGATCTAATAAGTTCATTTGGTTAATAAATAGGTCACGGAAGACACCAGAACAGTTAACCACCACATCAATACGAGGTCTTCCTAATTCTTCGAGGGAAATTAACTCCAATTTGTTAACTCTTCCTAATGCGTCGGGTACGGGTTTAACCCCTACCATCCACATAATTTGTGCGAGGGACTCACCATAGGTTTTGATATTATCGGTTCCCCATAATACACAAGCAATGGTTTCGGGATAATTGCCTCCATTATCAATTTTTTGACGGGCAATTAAACGATCTACAACTATTTTTGCAGACTTAACAGCAGCGAGGGTAGGAATGGACTGAGGATCTAACGCATGGATGTTTTTACCCGTAGGTAAAACGTTGGGGTTGCGAATAGGATCACCACCGGGACCTGGTAATACATATTCCCCTTCTAATGCTTTTAGTAATCCTCCTAATTCATTATCCGCACAAACCTGTTCTAAACAGAATTCGAGGTACTCAAAAAGAGGTTTTAACTGTTCTTGATCGACATTTGTGTAACTCAAATCGTGTAAAGTTTCTACCCAAGGTGCCTTTTTACCTAAGTTGAAAAAGTTAAGCTTGGATACAAGGGATACCCTTCCTTCTGCATCTATCTGGGTTTTAACTAATGCTGCGACAGCTTCACGAGTTGCTAAAGTTATTTGTTGGAGCAATTCCACATCTCCTAAGATACCTCGATCGCTGTTTTGATATACTTCTTCAATATCTCGTCCCAAACTATCAGCAATAATGCGAGGTAAGGAGGTTATTTCTTCCTCTTCTCTATCTAAAGAGGCAATGTTTACCAAAGTTGCGATCGCTTCTTCTGCGGTGGGAGGTTTACCCACAACATGGAGTCCACAAGGAAGTAATCGCGATTCAATTTCCATCAATTTTCGATAGACCAAACCGACAATATTATCCCGTTCTTCTTGGGTCATATCTTTAGCATCTACATCAGGAATATCGATATCCTGATCTAAATTCACTAAACGACATTGATCCATGATTGTGTTAACAATTGGAATACCGCGACCACCATCTTTTAAGGTTTGGTAGGAACCAATTAACTCACTTAATTCTTTTAATCCCTTGTATAACCCTGCATTCTCAGCAGGAGGGGTTAAATAGGAGATGGTTTCTGCATAGCTACGACGTTTAGCAATTGTCGCTTCACTGGGGTTATTAGCTGCATAATAGTATAAGTTAGGAATGCTACCAATGAGACTATCAGGATAACACTCCCCTGACATTCCCATCTGCTTTCCTGGCATAAATTCCAGCGATCCATGAGTTCCAAAATGTAGAACTGCATCTGCTTTCCAAACTTGGTTTAAATAAGTGTAATAAGCAGCAAATCCATGATGTGGACTGGCGGATCTTGAGAATAGTAACCGCATGGGATCACCTTCATATCCAAAGGTAGGTTGTACCCCGATAAAGACGTTACCAAAGTGTTTTCCATAGATGAGCAAATTCTGTCCATCGCTGTTTAAATGTCCAGGAGGGGGTCCCCAGTTTTCCTCTAATTTCACAGAATAGGGGGTTAACCGTTCGTATTGTTCCACAGACATCCGATGGGCTATATTTAACTCAGGTGAGGCGTATTGTGCTTGTGCGTCGTGTATGACTGCTTCCATGAGTTCTTTAGGAGAGTCAGGAATTTCCTGAACGTCGTAGCCATTTCCCTGTAAGGCTTTGAGGACCTCGTAAATGGAGCCAAATACGTCTAAATAAGCGGCAGTTCCCACATTTCCTTTATCGGGAGGGAAACTAAATACGGTAATCGCTACTTTTTTATCTAGTTTAGGCTTCTTCCGTAGGGTAGCCCATTTCATCGCCCGTTGGGCTACTGCTTCGATACGATCTTGAAGTGCGATCGCCCGTCCTGTGTTTCCGTCCCTTCCGGAGAGTATAATAGGTTCGATAGCCCCGTCTAGTTCAGGGATAGCGATTTGTAAGGCAACTTGGATCGGATGTAAACCGAGATCGCTTTCTTCCCATTCCTGTGTTGTTTGAAATACCAAGGGTAACGCACACATATAGGGGCGGTTAAGACGTTTTAAGGAGTCTATGGCCTTGGGATGGTCCTGACGCGCTGGACCTCCGACTAAGGCGAAACCAGTTAAGGATACCACTGTATCTACGATAGGAACCCTTTCTTTATCCCCTTTCCAGAAATAGGCTTCAACTGGTTTAGAGAAGTCCAAACCTCCGGCAAATACAGGGATCACTTTTGCCCCCATACATTCTAATTCTTGCACCATTGCGACGTAATGAGCATCGTCTCCTGTCACAAGATGGGTCCGTTGTAAAATAAGTCCGATACAAGGGGCCAAGGGATCTTTTAAATCATCGGAAATATCACTACGACTGTTATACCATTCCATGTAGGAAGGCACATCCTCAAACATTTTCATGGATAAAGGATGCCAAACACCCATGTCGGGGTAAACGATGGGTTCTTTGTAGTCAACCTGCTTATCCCCAAACAGAGCGGGATAGGAATATTTATGAGCCAACATGACTAAGAAGTTCTCTAAATTCTCAGAGGAACCCCCTAACCAATATTGGAAACTTAACATAAAATTGCGAGCATCTTGCGCTTTTTCTACTGGCAGATACTTCAGCACTTGAGGCAGAGTGCGCAATAACTTTAACATAGCATCTTGGAAACTTGCCCCAGAATTCTCCTTCCGCTTGCGCATAAACTGGGCGATCGCACTTTTGGACTGCCCTAACTGGGCCATTGAAAAGCTACCCAACTTATTTAAGCGCATCACTTGTGGCATGGAAGGGAACACAACCACCGCATCTAGGTTATCACGGTGAGGCTTAACCGCTTCAACTACCTTATCCGCTAAGTCTTCGATAAAAATCAAAGAAGCGATAAATAAGTTCGCTTCTGCCACATCTCGTTTAAATTCTTGGTAATTTTCGGGGTTTCTAAGTTCTTCAATTAAATAACCACTTATTTCAATGGCTAACTTAGGATTCTTCTTATTGATAGCATTAACGGCCGCTGAAAGGGAACTTTGATACTGAGGTTCTAACACCACATACACCACCTTTAGCAAAGAACGACCATTGGTTTCCTCTGGAACGATATGGCGAATGGTGGACTTGACATGGGTAAACATATATGGTATGGCTCCTTTGTTTTTATGATGGTCTAAATAAGTTGGGAACGATGCAACATCCAGGGAGAAGGTTACGCACCCAAATCAAACAACACTCCTTTGTGTTTGTATCAGAAAATGAGGCCAAATGGAGTGGTTACTCGATGATTTGACACATTTTGCAAAGAAACATGACATATTTTGTTACAAATGTTGACAAATTGACTGAGTGATTACTCGAATTTATATTTACAAAAATTATTTATTTTTTGCTTGACAAATTGACTATTAAATGATTTTTAAGGTTGAGATATATAATTAATAAAGCAGTTACAATGAAATTAGACATTACTTATCATTGAATAAAATCAATGTATCATGGATATTGATGAAGCTATCAAAGAACTTGAGAATAGTAAAAATATTCGCTTTTCTCGGCTAATGAAAATTACAGAACGTTTTTTTGATAAACCTAGAAATAGAGGATCAAGTCATTATCCTTTTAAAGTACCCTGGCAGGGAAAACCTAGAATTAATTTACAAAAAGGTAAAGATGGTAAAGCTAAACCTTATCAAGTTAAACAAGTTAGGTTAGCATTAATTAAGCTTAAAGAAATACAACAAGGATAAAATCATGATTGACATTTTAGAATACATTAAAAATTACTCTTATTTAGTTGAATTTTCACTAGAAGATGATGCTTATTTAGCTAAATGTTTAGAGTTAGGAATTATGGCACATGGTGAGAGTCAAGAAGAAGCAATACAGGAAATTAAAGAAGCGGTTAGAGTCCATTTATTGATGTTAATAGAAGATGGTGATCAGATTCCTGAACCTAAATCAATGATAGTCAATTCGTGACGATATGTTTATTGAAATAGATAACAAAATATATCAACGTTTTAATTTTACTGTTATTAATTTATTCCATAAATTCTCGAAAATCATGATTTTAGTAAAAGGTAAATTTTATGCAACAGATTAATCTAAAAGAAGCAACTGGTAAATTAGAAGAATTAATACAAAAAGCCTCACAAGGAGAAGAAATTATTATTATCAGTAATGATGGAAAACCTTTCCAAATTTTACCTCTAAAATCAAAAACACCTAGACCAAAATTTGGAAGTGCAAAAGGGTTAATTGAAATGTCAGATGATTTTGACGAACCTTTGAATGATTTTGACGAATATACACAATGAAATTATTACTTGATACTCATATTTTTTTGTGGTTTATTGATGGTAGTTCAAAGTTAAGTAAAAATGCTATAAAGTTGATTGACAACCAAACCAATGAAAGTTTTTTAAGTATTGCTAGTTTATGGGAAATAACAATTAAAGTTAGTATTTGTAAACTTAAATTACAATTATCTGTATCTGATTTAGTAACAGAAAAAGTGTATTATAATGGTGCGTTAGATTTCATTAACGCACTCGACAAGATCGGCGATCAGACTTGACTAATCAGGGATATTACATTCAGGATGTTCTCCAAAATACGTTTGTCCATTTCTTTGATGCCATATCCAACCATCATTATCGTCATCATCACGATAATTTGAATAATTATTGTCATCACTAATATTTTGCAAACGCTTTGTCCGCTTTGTCTGCTCAACGAGAGTCAAAATATCTTCATGAACTTTTTTAAGTTTATTTAATGATGCGACCATTTCTTCGTTTTTATACATTTCATTAATTGTAATAATAACTTCAAGAAGCGTAGGATTAAAAACTTCTATGTAAGAACTAATAATTGAACGTCGATTGCTTTCTCTAATACCCTTATTTTTGAACATAAAATCACTTAGATATTGCCAGTTGGCTGCATAAAGCAAAATCTCAATTATTTTTTTTTCATCTAATTCAAAAAATATATTTCTAGTTTGATAATGTTGGCCTTTTATCGATGCCTCTATGATAAAATCTCTTAACTCTTTTGGTAAGCATTGTATAACAAGTTCAGGAGGGATAGGCATAGTTCTAATCCTCATAAGGATAATTCAATTTGATATAATACCTATACTAATATACAAGGTTAACTGATGACAACTCATGAAATAACTGAAAAAATTATCACTAAACTCCAAACCATACCCCTTGATAAACAAAAACAAATCCTAGATTACATCGACTCTATTGTTGAAGAGTCTTTGTTAACGTTAGATAAATCACAATCTTATCCTAAAAAAAGAGTTTTGGGATTACATCAAGGAAAAATTTGGATGAGTGATGATTTTAATGATCCTTTCCCCGATGATTTCTGGAATTTTAATACATGAATATACTCTTAGATAGTCATGCACTTATTTGGGTTTCTCAAAATTCTCCTAAACTTTCAACTCAAGCAATTACAATTTTTGAAGATCCTAATAATACCCTGTATTGTAGTTTAGTCAGTGTTTGGGAAATGCAGATTAAAGTCCAATTAGGTAAATTAAAATTAGAGATCAATTTGTCTGATATGATTAATGATCAAATGCAAACAAATGATATCAGAATTTTACCGATAAGATTGTTTCATATTTGGACATTAGATAGTTTAGATCATTATCATAAAGATCCCTTCGATCGTTTATTAATTGCTCAAGCAATAAATGAAAATTTAACTATCCTTAGTGTTGATTCTGTGTTTGATAACTATCCTGTAAAACGTTTATGGTAAAAATAGACTGATTACCGATTGATATATTTACTAAAATGCAGAAATAATGAAATAATAGAGATAATAAATAGCCAAACACAATAAGACATCTATAAACTATGGTAAACACTAAAATAGAAACTTCTCGTCACCCCCTAGCAGAATATATCTATCGTTTAGAAAATGGACAAGCTTTACTCAAAGACTCACCCCAAAATGTTATAGAAGTTGTGGGTATTCTCAAAAGTTATGGCGTTATTTTAGATCAGTATTCTCATAACTTAATTTACATTGCTGATAATCAATTTTTGATTTTATTTCCCTTCTTTAAATACTTCAATGGAGAATTTTCTATTAATAAATTACTGCGTCATTGGAATCATAACCGCACCAATTTTGAATATGCAGAATATTGTATGAAAGCAATGATGTGGCACGGTGGTGGGGGATTAGATGCTTATTTAGATACCCCTGAATTTAGAGACAATGTAGAAAAGGTTATTCAAGCTAAATTTAAGTACAACTTTTTCATGTTAACTCTACATAAAATATTCCCTGAATTCTTACCTGAACACATGAGAATGATGTCCTATTATAGTGGTTTAGGGCAATTTTGGCGAGTCATGGCCGATATATTTTTAGACCTTTCGGATCTCTACGATAATGGGGAAATAAAATCCATTCCTGATGTGGTTCAACACATATTAGATGGTTTAGTTAAGGATGCAGCAAGACCAATTACTTATGAAGTAAAAATTCAAGAAGAAATCTATAAAGTGCTTCCCAAAGCAGCAGAATTAACCTTTTTAATGGATACCGCAGTACCTTATGTAGAAGCAATCTTTTTCCGAGGAACTCCTTTCCCTGGAACTATTTCTTATAATGCTCAATCCTATCAAATTCCTGTAGAACAAGAGATTTTTACCTACGGGGCTTTATATGCTGATCCTTTACCTGTCGGGGGTGCAGGTATTCCACCTACCTTATTAATGCAAGACATGAGACATCATTTACCGGACTATTTACATGATTTTTATCGTCAAAGTTTTCGTCAAGAAGATGACTTATTGGTACAAATTTGTCAAACTTTTCAAAAGTCCATGTTTTGTGTAACAACGGCTGCTATTAAAGGATTAGCACCTCATCCTTTAGATACTAACAATATTGAAGAACAAAAAGTAAATCGAGCCTATTTAGAGGGATGGATGGACCGTTTTAAAACCTCACAAGTTGTCAGCGTTAATAACTAAAACTATTGGCTAGGTATTGCCTACGCTACTGATAAAAATCATGAAGTTATGTAATTAAAACTTATGGATTAGTTACACAACTTCAATAAAAAAAGGTATACAAAATAACTAACTTAAGGGATAATCGACCAGAGATGAAACTATTTATTAAGTTAAAATAACTTTTCCTCCCCATGAAAAAATTAATTGAAGGACTACAAAAATTCCAAACGGGTTATTTTAGGTCTCATCGTGAACTTTTTGAAGAATTATCCCACGGACAACATCCTCGAATTCTTTTTATCACTTGTTCTGACTCTCGCGTTGATCCTAATTTAATCACACAGGCAGACGTTGGGGATATTTTTGTTATTCGTAATGCAGGGAATATTATTCCTCCTTTTGGTGCAGCGAATGGAGGAGAAGGGGCAGCTATAGAATATGCAATTTCTGCATTAGATATTCAGCAAGTCATTGTTTGTGGTCATTCCCATTGTGGGGCAATGAAAGGGCTGTTAAAATTGAATAGTTTACAAGAAAAAATGCCTCTGGTTTATGATTGGTTAAAGCACGCAGAAGCGACTCGCAGACTGGTTAAAGATAATTATGCTAATTTAGAAGGGGAAGAACTATTAGAGGTTACGGTTGCAGAGAATGTATTAACCCAACTGGAAAATTTACAGACTTATCCCGTTATTCATTCTCGTCTGCATCAAAGAAATTTAACTCTACATGGTTGGATTTATCGCATTGAAACAGGGGAAGTTCTAGAATATGATCGAGCGTCTCATGACTTTATAGCCCCTCAGAGTTCCATTATAGACACCGAACCAGAATATAGTTTCCATCCTAATTGTCATATTCCTGGATCTACACCATTTAAACGTCCTGCAACCACCACAGCAAGCAGTAACGGTAAAAATGGTCATAATGGGGCCTCTTTACCAGGATATGAGCAGTTTAGCCCAGAACAAGCACAACGGATTTATAAAGGCTCTCATTGATAACGTAGAAATCAATAATTATTAATACCTAAAATGGTACTTTTGGCTACCATTCTAACAGTCAACTGGTTAATTTATATCTATCATTGTTATTTCCTCTTCGGATCAGCTACCATAAAGGTATTGCTGATTGTTTTTCTCCTGACCTAAATTGTATGAATAATAATCTATCTTCAACCCAAATTAAACCTCAAAAAATTTCGTCAGAAACGGGAACGGTTGAAGTTCGTGGGGTCAATCATTATTATGAATGGATACGACAACCCCAAATGGTAGAAAAACCAGTGATGGTGTTTGTTCATGGGTGGGGTGGCTCAGCAAGATATTGGCGTAGTACAGCAGAAGCGTTAACTGATAATTATGATTGTTTATTATATGATTTACGAGGTTTTGGCCGTTCAAAATTACCAGAAAATCCATTAGGATTGAGTTATGAATTAGAAGAATATGCAGAAGACTTAAAGGAGTTATTAGATAAATTGGGATTGCATAAAATTTATCTTAACAGTCATTCGATGGGTGCTTCTGTCGGTGCTTTATTTAGTACCATGTATCCCGAAAAAATTGAGCGTGCTATACTCACTTGTAATGGTATTTTTGAGTACAATAAATTAGCTTTTGATTCATTTCATCGCTTCGGTGGCTATGTAGTTAAATTTCGTTATAAATGGTTTTTAAAAGTACCATTTGCACCTCGTTTGTTTATGGCAAGATTTTTACATCGTCCCATTGATAAGTTAGAAAAAATTGCTTTTTTAGAGGATTTTATTTTAGCTGATTACGAAGCAGCATTGGGAACCATTTATACATCGGTTAGTAAGAAAGCCGTGGAAACAATGCCGAAGAAGTTTGCAGAGATTTCCGTCCCAACTTTGTTAGTTTCTGGAGAAAAGGATATTATCATTCCGGCTGCAATGGGACGAGAAGCGGCTAAATTAAATGATAAGATTGAATATGTAGAAATAGCGAAAACAGCCCATTTTCCCATGTTAGAAGATAAGGAGACTTATTTAACTAAAGTAAGAGGGTTTCTTAATGATAAATAATCTAGCAGGATATGCTTTGACTACTTTGCAGCTTCATGTTTTGATGGAAAAATAGTTAGTATCAAGACAAATTTAACCAATTAAATATCTGTTGGACATTTAACTGTAAATCGATTCCAGTTAGTATTGGTAATGGTTGATTACCTCGGAGTAATTGTACTCTTTGTTCAGGAAAAACCACTAAAATACTTTCTTCTTCAGGATAAATTAACCAACCCAATTCTGTGCCATATTGAGAACAATGCAACAGATTTTCTAATACTTTAGTAGAACTTTGATGAGGGGACAAAATTTCAATTGACCAATCAGGATATATTTCAAAACGGTTAGCAATTTTCCCTGCTGAAGTTATAGGAATTCTTGGCCAACGGAAAACAGAGACATCAGGAATAATAGAATTTCCTCCAAATGTACAACGTAATTCTGAAAAAGCATAAGCAATTTTTGCATCTTCGGTTATATTATTAATAACAGAACAGAGTTTAGACTGTAATCTACTATGTTCTCCTTGTGGCATGAGTTTCTGTTTAATTTTTCCTTGGATAAATTCAGTCCCTGGTTTTGTTTCAGGAAGGGTTAAAAATTCTTCTAAGGTTAGGGGTTTTGCTGGTGTTTTAACCATTGATTTATTTGTCTGCTTTTCTTTTCATTATATTATTATCTAATAACATTTGGGCAATGAAAATGAAATGCGTGTTATTAAAGGTTTACCTCCCATAACTTTAGGGTCAATTTTTATTCTTGTTAGTGTTTTCATTAAAGTTAATTCCTTTTTTTGTTATTACTGACGATAAGATGTTTTTGCAACCTTAAATTCTATTCCGTTTAATTCTTCAAATAGCTTTTTCAATAATAATACCATAACCCATTGTTTTAATCTTGTTCAATAAACTTATCAGGTGGGCAAAATTAATCATATATTATACTGATTAAACTATCTATACTTTGCCCACCCTACTGTTAAGAAACGACTTCAACTTCAACGCTGGGAATTTCCTCGTTATCTTTCTTCTTATCAAAGAATAGTTGACTATTCTTACAATCAATAAAAATGGTATCCCCAGAAGCAAAAGTCATTTCTAATATTTTGGTAGCGATAGGATTTTCTAATTCCCTTTGGATCGCACGTTTTAACGGCCTAGCACCATAAACCGGATCGTAACCAGAATTAACGATATAATCAAGGGCGGTATCACTCAATTCTATATTAATATTTTGTTCTCCTAGTAACCGTTCAATGCGCTTAAGTTGCAAAGTAACAATACGTCTTAATTGTTGTTTTTTGAGGGTATGGAAGATAATTAAATCATCAATACGATTTAAAAATTCAGGCCGAAAATGCTTCCGTAATGCTTGCAAAACTTTCTTCTGCATTGCGTCATAATTATCATCATCTCCTGCCAAATTTAAGATATAATCGCTACCAATATTACTGGTCATGACGATAATAGCATTACGGAAATCGACAACACGACCTTGAGAGTCCGTAATGCGTCCATCGTCAAGGACTTGTAATAAAATGTTAAAAACGTCTATATGTGCCTTTTCTACCTCATCCAAAAGCACAACCGAATAAGGTCGACGGCGAACTGCTTCCGATAATTGTCCCCCTTGATCGTAACCCACATAGCCAGGAGGGGCCCCAATTAACCGAGAAACAGCGTGTTTTTCCATGTATTCAGACATATCGATGCGAATCATGGCATCTTGGGAATCAAAGAGAAATGCAGCTAAGGCCCTCGCTAACTCAGTCTTCCCTACTCCCGTCGGTCCCATGAATAAAAAGGAACCAATGGGACGAGCGGGATCTTTCATACCTGCTCTGGCGCGACGAATTGCCGCCGCAACCGCCGCAACCGCCTCTTCTTGACCGATTACTTGTTGATGTAAATGACCTTCTAAATCTAATAATTTTTGTCGTTCTGAACCCAATAAACGGTTAACAGGAATACCCGACCATCCTGCTACAATTTCAGCAATATCGGACTCAGTAACCTGTTCTCTTAATAAGGTTTCTCCTTGAGATTGAATATCAATTAACTGCGTTTCTTTGGCTTCTAATTGTCGTTGTAACCCCTCTAATTTACCATACTTTAACTGAGCCGCTTTATTAAGATCATAATCTCTTTCTGCCTGTTCAATTTGATGGCGTAACTGTTCTTCTTGTTCTTTGAGGGCATTAATTTCTTCTAGCATCTGTTTTTCAGATTGCCATTGACTGCCTAACTTTTCATGAATTTCCTCTAATTCCTGAATCTCCTGTTGTATTTTTTCTAATCTTTCTTTAGAGGATTTATCAACCACCAACATCCCTCTTTGTTCTTCTCCTTCTAAAGAAAGTTTCTCCATTTGTAGCTGCATTAAACGACGATCTATATCTTCTAATTCCACTGGTTTAGAAGTAATTTCCATCTTCAATCTAGCTGCAGCTTCGTCCACTAAATCAATGGCCTTATCCGGAAGGAATCTATCAGTAATATAACGATGGGATAAAGTAGCCGCAGCCACTAACGCCGAGTCGGTTATTTTCACCCCGTGATGCACTTCATAGCGTTCTTTAAGTCCCCTTAAAATAGAAATAGTATCCTCAACGCTAGGTTGTTTCACATACACTTGCTGAAAACGCCGTTCTAAGGCCGGATCTTTTTCAATATGCTTGCGATACTCATCCAAGGTAGTTGCACCAATACAGCGCAATTCTCCCCGTGCTAACATGGGTTTTAAGAGGTTCCCTGCATCCATAGAACTCCCTTCGCGTGAACCTGTTCCCACAACCGTATGAACTTCATCAATGAAGAGAACGATTTGACCATCGGAGTTCGTCACTTCGCGCATCACCGTTCGTAAGCGTTCCTCAAACTCCCCACGATATTTTGCCCCTGCCACTAAACTGCCCATATCTAGGGAGATTAATTGGCGATTTTTCAGAGATTCTGGTACATCTCCGTTGATAATGCGCTGTGCCAATCCTTCAGCGATCGCCGTTTTTCCCACACCCGGTTCCCCGATTAAAACGGGGTTATTTTTAGAACGACGGGATAAGACTTGAATCACCCGACGTATCTCTTCATCTCGTCCAATAACAGGGTCTAACTTTCCTTGTTTTGCCGCTTCTGTAAGATCCCGACCATATTTCTCTAATGCTTCATAACGATCTTCTTGATCTGGTTCAGTAACTTTTTGACTCCCTCGTACTGATTTTATGGCCTGTTCTAAATCTTGGGGATCAAGGTTAAAGCTCCGTAAACAACGCCTTCCAATGCGATCATCCTCAGCAAACCCGATCCAAAGGTGTTCTACAGAAATATATTTATCATCCCAACTTTCACGGGATGCTTCCGCGCGATCGAGCATAACATCTAAGCTACGACCTAAATATAACTGTTCAACCGTCATAAACTTACCTTGTCGGTTGGTAAAGTTTTCTACTTGTTGCAGCAACCGAGGGATATCAAGGTCAGCTTTTTCTAAAATACGCAAAGTTAAGCCTTTTTCTTGTTCTAGAAGGGCTAAAATGACGTGTTCGACTTCTAAATTTTGATTTTTGAAACGTCGGGCGACTTCTTGTGACTTTACGATAGCATCCCAGGCTTGTTCGGTAAACTTTTCAGAATCAGTTGGTTGCATTAGCGGCTTAATAAATCCCTCAATATAATAGCAATCATTAAAAATAGTATATCAATGGCAAAGGCCTCAGTAAATTAGCGCAATCTGCACAATGTTATCATTGATGATAATCATAAAACTAAGGTTCCCATCCCCTCAGATTACTATTCAAGCAGTTAGTCAATGAGTTACCATCAGATGGTACAGGGAAATATTAGCAAGCAAAGTAGAGAACCGGTGGAAAAAGGTAACTTAGTTGAATTTAGAGTTAATGGAGAGCGTCGCCTTGCTGTCGTTGATCGTCCAGAAGGCAAAAAAGATTGGATAGTTATTGATGGTGAAGGGCATACCCATAAACTGCGACCCCAGCGAGTCGAGTATCAAGTTGCCGGAGGTCCCTATAGCAACAATGATATTCCTCAACTACTCCAAGACATTCAAACCTATCTTGATCCTTCGAGTCTAGAAGTCGCTTGGGAATTATTAGTTGAAGAAGGAGAAGCAGTTACCCCCACGGATATGGCCAGCTTTCTCTTTTCAGAGCAAACTCCAAGCCTTTGCTACGCAGCCCATCGCTTATTGTGTGATGATAAAATTTATTTCAAGAAAAAAGGAGATAGCTACGAACCTCGTTCCGCCAGCCAAGTCGAAGAAATCAAACATCAATTAGAGGTTGAACAACAACGAGAACAAGAAAAAGAAATCTTTTTAGAGCATATTCAGCAAGGGATCGTCGGCAAGAAGGTAGAATGGACACAGAGCGATCACAATCGGCTGGAATTATTAGAGAAGTTTGTTTTACAACCAGAGCAAAATCATCGCAATGCTCAAGACTTACTCAAAGAACTAGGGCATAAAACAACCCCAGAGGATGCTTTTGAGTTGTTAGTGGCCTTGAAATGGTGGAGTCCCAACGAAAATCTCTTCTTAAAGCGTAGCTCTTATCCCCTCAAATTTCCTCAAAAGGTACTCGATGTGTCCTCTTCTTATCTCGAAACCCCTCCCCCCGATGCTGATGGCGATCGCCTTGACTTGACCCATCTAAAAGTCTATACCATTGACGATGAGAGTACGGAAGAAATTGACGATGGTTTGAGTGTAGAATATTTAGACGATGCTCTGGTTAAACTTTGGATACATATCGCCGATCCCACCCGTTTAGTGACTCCAGGAGACGAGTTAGACTTAGAAGCCAGGAGACGTAGTACCACACTATATTTACCTACGGGAATGATCTCCATGTTTCCAATGGAGTTAGCAGCCGGTCCGATGAGTTTACGCCAAGGTGAACTGTGTGCAGCCTTGAGTTTTGGGGTTATTTTAGATAGTGAGGGGGCTGTTCTCGATTATTCTATTCATGCTAGTCTCATTAAACCCACCTATCGCCTAACTTATCATGATGTGGATGAGATGTTGCAGTTGGGGATTACAGCCGAGGCAGAATTGGCTGTATTAGCAGAGGCGGCTCAAAAAAGGCATAAATGGCGACAGTCTCAAGGCTCAATTACGATTAAACTGCCAGAAGCCATTATTAAGGTGAAGTCGGAAGATGAAATTATCATTGAATTGTTAGAAACGTCTATTTCTCGTCAGTTGGTAGCAGAGATGATGATCTTAGCCGGAGAAGTAGCCGCGAGTTACTGTGGAGAAAATAATATTCCCGTTCCGTTTCGGGGACAGCCTCAACCTGAGTTACCCTCCGATGAAGAGTTATTATTATTGCCCGCAGGACCAGTGAGAGCCTGTGCTTTGCGTCGTTGTATGCCTCGCAGTGAAATGGGAACTTTGCCCAGTCGTCATGCTAGTTTGGGGTTAAATAGTTATACTCAGGTTACTTCTCCCATTCGTCGTTATACGGATTTATTAACCCATTTTCAACTAAAAGCCCATCTTCGGGGAGATGAATTGCCTTTTCCTTTAGATGTGATGCAGCACATCTTATATAGTGTTACTCTATCCGCCCAAGAAGCGTCTTTGCTAGAACGACAAACCAACCGTTATTGGGGTTTAGAGTTTTTACGTCGTAATGCGGATCAAGTTTGGCAAGGGTTGGTATTACGTTGGTTAAGGGAAGATGAGGGATTAGGGGTGATATTATTGGAAGAGTTAGGCTTAGAATTGCCCCATCGTTTTGAGCGTTCCGTGTCTTTAGGCGATCGTCTTAATGTGCAAGTGAGTCGCGCCGATCCTCATCGGGATGAAATTCGGTTTCGTGAAATGTTAGAACATGAAACAATGATGGAGAATTAAGAATTTAGAATTCTGTTGTTGATGGTTTATCATTATTCTCAACAATGTCTCTAAGGGCTTGATAATATTAAGCTCCTGGGTTGTTAAAACCTTACTGGTTTCCGACTTCTGAGTGGGTTATGATGGGTGAAAATTATTTATTTAAGTCTCAACAAATTGTTTATTTATCTCATAAAAATCATCGTCTTTATTGTGAAGTGATTCAAGTGGTTGAGTCTCGTCAGTTATGTTGGGTTCGTCCTTTATTTTTAGTTGATATAGCTGAGGAAATGGATATTTATTCTCAGTTAATAACACCTAAAGTTTTAATGGATGTTCGTTCAACATCCGACCTATTATATCCTATCACCTTATTTAACGCTGCTTTGGATACGGAAGTCATTCCCATACTAACACAGTTACAGATAGAAAGTTCTTGCGAAAAAGATAATAAAATAGCTAGGCAAAAATTACATCAATTTATTACTAAAATTTGGCAAAATAATCCTGAAAAATTTTAGATTAAATCCCTTAATAATATGTGATCAACTAAAATGTATATAGGACATAATAGTATTATATCCCTGTTTTTTATTATCAATTTTAATAGCTATAACGAAAGCTCTCTAAGTTAAGTTTAGGATAACAAAAATTTCCCAAAGTTTAACTTAGGGGTTTCGGAAATGACTGAACTTGTAACATTTTTTCACGATTGAGGAAAATGAGTCATTCCTGCTTCCGCTTGCAATTGTAAAGCCCCTCGTTGAATATTGAATTCTTCGACTTTGAGAGAAAACCCATCTACCTTAAAATTTTTTAAGTTTAGGATACTTTTAGCTTCTTCTAAAATTGGCTCTAGTAAAATTGATGATAAATGAGCCTCTTCTAAATATTCAATCTCATCAATAATAACTCCATTTCCCAGTTGACAAATTTTCGGTTTAATTTCCAGAATAACTTCTTGAATATCTTTTATATCTTCTCGTTTAACGCTTCCTTTAATAAGTATTTTACCTGTGTCTAAGAGGCGACAACTAACCTGTTCTAAAGCAACACCAATAACTTGATTATCAATAACAATTTCCCTCTGTTGCTTTCTCCAAATTGCTTGCTCTAATACCCTACTAAAATCATTTTCTGTTAACAAAACACAAGCTTTACCCTGACTGGGTTGAGTTAATTGAATATTTCCCGTTAATGCTTTAAAGGGACTCACCGCAATAGTATTAAGAGTAATATTAATACTCTCCATTCTCAAGGAATTTTCTACCATTAACCCCTGACAATCAATTACTAATGATTCCAAAGTCCCTTTGGCCAATAAATTGGGATCAGTCTTAACTTTTACCTCTAACTTATCTCTTTTTTCTAGCTTAGTTGATAGGGCAACTTCAGCAATTTTATTAATGGTTTTTTCCCCTAAATCATCAAGCTTGAAAAACATACTTTTAAACTGTGGTGTGAGTGACTAATGCTAAAAAGAAGCCCCACAAAGGGGGCTTAATTATTAAGAGATTATAACTTAATTAATCCTTAGAGAGCGTTACCACGAGGTAATACTTCTTCAGGGAATACAAAGTTTTGGTGGGGTTGGTCTTGAGGAGCCATCCAAGCTCTGAGACCTTCGTTTAATAAAATGTTTTTGGTGTAGAATGTCTCAAATTCGGGATCTTCTGCGGCCCGTAATTCCTGAGAGACAAAGTCATAAGCTCGTAGGTTTAAGGCTAAACCAACGATACCGACTGCACTCATCCATAACCCGGTTACGGGTACGAATAACATGAAGAAGTGTAACCAACGTTTGTTGGAGAAAGCAATACCGAAAATCTGTGACCAGAAACGGTTAGCTGTCACCATGGAGTAGGTTTCTTCTGCTTGGGTTGGTTCAAAAGCACGGAAAGTGTTCGCTTGATCACTATCTTCAAACAAGGTGTTTTCTACTGTGGCACCGTGAATGGCACAAAGTAAGGCTCCACCCAGGATACCGGCAACCCCCATCATGTGGAAGGGGTTTAATGTCCAGTTGTGGAATCCTTGTAAAAAGAGGATGAAACGGAAGATTCCTGCTACTCCGAAGCTCGGTCCGAAGAACCAGCTAGACTGTCCTAGGGGGTACATCAAGAAGACGCTGACGAATACCGCAATGGGACCGGAGAAAGCGATGGCGTTGTAAGGACGAATACCCACTAGACGAGCAATTTCAAACTGACGTAACATGAAGCCAATCAGTCCAAAAGCTCCGTGAAGAGCGGTAAATGTCCATAAACCACCGATTTGACACCAACGGGTGAAGTCTCCTTGGGCTTCAGGTCCCCAGAGGAACAGAATCGAGTGTCCGAAGGCGTTGGCGGGAGAAGATACCGCTACGGTTAAAAAGTTACATCCTTCGAGGTAGGAACTGGCTAACCCGTGGGTGTACCAGGAGGTAACAAAGGTGGTTCCGGTTAACCAACCACCTAGGGCTAGGTAGGCACAGGGAAAGAGTAATAACCCAGACCAACCTACGAAAACAAAGCGATCGCGTTTTAACCAGTCATCGAGGACATCAAACCATCCTCTTTCTGGTGCGCGTCCGACTGCAATAGTCATAGAATCCAATCCTCTTGCTTAACTGAAATCAATGGCAAGATTTCTTAACGTTTGTGTTATCTAGTTTAGGTCATATTGTCCCATTTTCTTATACGGGATGTGACCTAGAGAGAGCCTATCAGGTTCACTGAGTCGGCTATTTCAGCGATTTTAGATCCAGGGACTAACTTCAATACTTGAGTTAGGGGATCGTTAACGTTTCTTAAACTAGCACAATTTTCTCTCTGATTTGAGGAAACTCCCCAGTCTAGAGGAAACAATGCTTTTCGCTATCTTTAGACTATTATTAGCAAAAAATTTACAATTTGACACATCCTATCTCATAATTTGTCCAAGAATCCGACGATACACTTAGTAAATCTTTGGCTATAACTTAGTAATAGAGGTAGTTTTCAGCGATTCCTCTGGGTTGACTTTTTTATCCCAGTTTCCTTTTGACAATTTCTTGAACTTTTTTCCCATCCGCTTTCCCTTTGAGTTCTTTCATTGCGGGTCCCATAACTTTTCCCATCTCTTTTGCAGAACTGGCACCAACAGAGGCGATAATGTTATCAATGACTGCTTCGATTTCTTCTTCAGAGAGTTGAGCGGGTAGATAGGCCTCTATAATTACTAATTCTTGGGCTTCTTTATCAGCTAGATCATCTCTGCCCCCTTGACGATATTGTTCGATGGAATCTCGTCGTTGCTTCGCTTGTTGGGCTAATACCTCCAATTCTTGTTCGGGGGTTAGTTCTGTTTGTCCTTTTGGTCGGACTTCGACTTCTTTTTCTAAGACTACTTTTTTGATACTTCTAATGGTTTCCAGGCGAATTTTATCTTTAGCTTTCATTGCTAGTTTAATGTCTTCTGTCAGTGTTTCTTTAAGTCCCATTGTTGTTAGTTGAGAAGTGTTATTGGCTGGCTGTTTTATGACCCTTGTTTTCTAAAATTGAGGTCAACTGAGGATCTTTTCTATGATAAAACACTTTGTCACCTAAAACGAGTCCTCTTTTTTATTTATTACTAATACTGACTGAAAAAAAGGTTTGAAAGCAACCCCATTTCAAGGTTATAAAAGGAAAAATATTCCTTCTTTAAAGCCTCAAACTTTAGGAATCGGTAATTCTAAATTATAAATTCTGATTGACAAATTCTTGATTAGAGTTATTATTATTTTCTTCTGGTTTATGTTGAAAGGTAGATGGGTTTAAAATAGTCAGATGAAAATCTTGACGAGTATTTACATTTAATAATTTATGTTGTAATTTTTCCCATTTTTTCCATTTATCATAACGGCTTTGCTGTAAGATTTTTGAAAAAGTGGGCATATGTCTGAGAACATTATCATCAAAGACATCATCGATAAATTCTGCTAATACAAAGCTGTCCTGAATATCTCCTAATATTGTTTGAATAGCTTTAATGTCTTTTAAATAGCTATTATATTTATCTCCATAAAATTGAGTAAACAATTCCATATTATAGCGCATTTTCTTAGCAACTTTACGTAAATCATGTAAAATGAATCCTTGTTTATTTAAGATATTTTCTACTTTTACTTCAGATAAACAATGAGGAAATATCATTGCTCCTTTTCCAAATTCAAGGCCAATCATCCATCCAGGATGTAACATCAAGTTACTTACTTGCGGCAGTAATAGATCTGCTAAAACTGTCTCAATGTTAATCTGGCCAATTTCTTGAAAATTTGGTTTATTTAACCATTGAGAGAAGGCTAATTTTAAATCACAATATTCTTGGCTTCTCAAAGTATTCTTTACTGTCTTTAAAGCTTTTTTTCGTTGTTTTTCTAAATGAGATAAACCTTGCTGCAAATATTTCTTTTCACCTTTAGGTAAATTAGGATAATATTGATTTTTGAGAGTATCTTCTAATACATCAATATCTCGCAGTTTCCCTAATGATTTTGCAATTTTGCCTACATTTTTATCTTGAGCATTCTGAGGTAAATCTAAAGCAGTTGCAAATCCCTGAATTGCGCTTCTTAATCGTCGCATTCCCACTCGCATTTGATGCAGTTCTTCAGGATCTTTATCTTCTAATACAGCAGCTTCGTGATTCAAAAATTTATTAAAATGTTTATTAATTGCTAAATAAGCCCAATCCTTAAAAGTTTTTGGATCACTTTTTGCATGATACATCATATGATTATCTCCAGTTAAATTTTGTAATTTAACTACGAACTACTTTGAACCTTAAATTCATTGTAATCGATAGAATTGATTATGTTATCAAAAAGTTAAGAAATGTGAAAGGTACAAATTGACTCAACAAAATATTGCTCTATGAAAGGGGATTGAATATTAAAAGCTAATTATATTTATTAACAATAGCACTCTCTCTCAAAACCCAGGCAAGTAGCTAATTATTAAACGGTAGCCACAATATTTAGGGTTTGGGGACTAACATTTTAAGCAAATAGGTAAAGTATTTATGACAGTGTAGACAAGTATTTAGGTACTCACCCCTAAAAGTAGCTATCATCTGCTTTTATCGTTGATTTTGTTGATCTTTTCTATCACAAAATCAATACTCATGATAAGTATGGAATATAATGGCTATAAATCTTATCAAATAAGGGTTTGAGATATATTATTCACAAAATGCCATTATCAGGAAGAGCGATAAGAAAATAGCTGGTATAGTTAAGGAATGAACTGAATTCCGTAACAGCACTGGGAGGCTTGAGAGTCTAACCCAGTTTTTATTACCCATTAACTTTCAGACCTCTATTTTATCGGTTAACGTGATCTGTTGTTCTAAAACTGGTAATTTTAATAACATCCCTGCAACAAACCAATAATATACTGCCACAGGATCAACCGCTAAAGGATAATAATAAGGATTATAACTAATAAAGAGGATAAAAACCCACAAACACAAGGCTAGATTTCGCAGTTTTGGTGTTTTCAAAGAACGATAAGCTTTAAAGGTAAAAATAGTTAAGGTAGTAACAAGACTGAAGAAAGTAATAAATCCCAACACTCCTATTTCATAGATGATTTGAACGGGAAAGGTTTCCACAAGCTGTATTGAACCCAAACGACGAGCAGCACTGGCTGTTGTCCCTAATCCGTGGCCCAATAAAGTAATGCGATTGTGGGTTAACCATTGTATCTGTTGGGCGATGAATTCTTGAGGCGGTGAATATTGCCAACGTTGAATAAAATTAGCTATTCTCTCATCAACTAGACCAATTTGAGTGGTTATGATGAGGGTTAAAATAAAAATAATTCCTATTTTAAGTCCTAAGTTCTTATTTCTTTTTTCCGTTAGTAAAAATAGTAATAAATAAATGATTGGAACTAATAACAATGCTGTTCTTTGACCTGAGATTAATGTAGCAATCAATACGCTAATGATAGAGCCAAAACTAATCCATTTCCATAACCGAGAGGGTTCACTTAAACTAACGCCATAGGTAATAAAACTACTAGCAATCAAAAACCAAGCCCACTGCCAAGGAGCAACAAATGTTCCTGGTAGTCTAATTAAGTTTTTAGCAGGGTTATAGAGAAGAGATCCCCCTACAAAACATTGAGCGCGCAAACTGGCAGAAATATTAGAAGGTCTTGGTAAATCACTATTGCCTGGACAAACACCATAAATTAATAATAAATATTGAATAAAACATAGAGTACAAGCAATTAAAATTAATGTTACTAAAACTCTATTGAACAACAGTAAATTTTGGGGACTATTAAGACAATAGTAAGCACATAAAATTAGAGGAATATAACCTAACCAGACTTTTAAACCGACCATCCCCATCAAGATAATTCTATCT
Source organism: Crocosphaera sp. (assembly GCA_030064935.1). Lineage (GTDB taxonomy): Bacteria > Cyanobacteriota > Cyanobacteriia > Cyanobacteriales > Microcystaceae > Crocosphaera. The sequence continues at coordinate 23,757 of JASJEA010000105.1, forward strand.
CTGGGGTTAGCAAAGTCTTGAGGAAAATTGATCAGAAAAAAAGTTAATAAACAGGCTAAACTAAAAAAAGTAATAACTATTAATAATGATTTGAATTTCAATTTATTTTTTCTAAATCCTTTAAAGCTGATAAGAATAGCCAGTAAAGCAGGTAAATAAAAAGCATTTTTTGCTAAATGAAATAAGGGATAAGAGTTGGTAAAATTAATTCCTTTTGAAATTGTTTGGAAAACACCTGCAAAAGCATAAGTTACGGTTCCTCCTAGGGGCAAATAAATTAAAAAAGCCAACAAACTCCACCTAGGAAAATAATAAGATAACACCATACAAGGAACTAATAAACCTCCTAAAATGGCAGCCTCTTGACCTGCGAATAATAAGAAAATAGAACTAACGAAAACCGTTGTAAAGACAACAGTAATGACTAGAATAATCTGTTTTTCATTTTTCATTATTAAAGTTTTTAAATAAAATTGAACCAATTAAATTGAAATTCCTTTTCCTTTTTCATTAAATTCTGTCACAGTTTTTTCCGATAATTCATGGGTGGTCATGGCTGTTAAAATATCTAGAGGAATTGTTAAATGATCTGCCCCTGCTTGTAAAGCTGCTGCTGCTTCTTGGGGAGATTTTAAACTAGCTGCTAAAATTTCAGTCTGACTTCCTTCTAATAGTTTAGCCATGTTCCTTACTAAAGCTAAACCATCCCCTAATAACCGAGTGGCACGGTTGACATAAGCGATCGCATATTTCGCCCCTGCTTCTTTCGCAATGGCAGCTTGTGCGCTACTATAAATAGCAGTAACAGCGCAAGTAATCTCAGGGGAAAGAGTTGCTGTGACTTGAAAACCTACAGGTGTTGCAGGAATTTTTAAGACGGTTTTTTCTCCTATTAGTTCATAGGATTTTCTTCCTTCTGCTATCATAGTTTCTGCGTCTTTTGCTGTTAACTGATAGTAGAGTTCTCCTGGACTTAAAATCGCTAATTGCTGTAAGGTTTCTTCTGGAGATAATTCACTTTTAGCCAGTAAAGTAGGGTTGGTGGTAATTCCTTTTACCCATCCAGATTGTATGGCCAGTTTTGCATCACTGATGATGGCTGAGTCAAGATAAATCATAATCTTATGTCCTAAAACGCCTACATCATAACAGGTTTTTTTCTGATTGTCTTGCTAATTTATAAATTATTGAAAATCTTGGTATATGTCTCTCTTTTATTTTAATTGATCCATCATTTTTTTGACTATAATTTCTGCTGCTTCTTTTGTATAAATTTCTCCATCTAATGTTAGACTTAATAACCTATCTAACACAACTTTATATTGTGGTCCTGGTTTATATCCCATGCCTTTTAAATCATTTCCATTTAAAGGGGATTGAACTTTTGACCATTGGGTTAAATATTGCCAAATAATTCGCCTAATTTCTTGATTAGAATTTACTGCGACTAAAATTAAATCAGGTAACTTATAATGATTTAATTGTTTATATTTGTCGCTGACTTTATCATATCTTAGCAATGTATTATTAAGTTCTAAACAAATTGCGTCAACTGTTTTTATTCTTTCGTTTATTTCCTTTGGTAATTGCAAACTTTTAGAAATTTTTTGTCTTTCTTGAACATTAATTGAAGAAATTAATATTTCAAGACGGATTAACCAATGTCCAATATTATTATCAGGATCAAGATATTTTAACCAACGAGAAGCGCAACGAATTTGCCACCATACTTTATCATCTAAAATAACTTGGTTGTGTAAACATTTTAAAGCATCTAAATATGAAAGTAATTGTAAAGCAGGTTTCCAATAATTAGCTTCTAAAATATATTTTAATTCTGCTTTTAACCTTGTTGTTAATGCAGGTGCAACATGATTTTTAATTCTTAAATGTTCATAAACGCCACTTTCAATTGCATAACGAATATAGGCTTCTGTCTGGGCTTCAATTTCAAAGTTTAAGCGCACAGCAAACCGTACCGCTCGATAAATTCGAGTAGGATCTTCAATAAAACTGTTCGCATGAAGTACCCTAATTTCTTTGGCTTTTAAATCTAATAAACCGCCAAAAAAGTCTAATAATTCTCCTTCTCTGGGAGGGGTTAATCTAACGGCTAAAGCATTAATGGTAAAGTCTCTTCTATATAAGTCTTGACGAATGGAACTGGCTTCAACTTCTGGGTTAGCCGCAGGGTAAGGATAGAATTCAGTTCTTGAGGTAGCAATATCAATCCATAGTGAGCCGAATTCTGGATCTTGATGCCATAACAAAGCTGCTGTTTGAAACTCACCATGTACTGATAATCGGGAATTAGGGTATTTTTTTTGCAGCGTTGAAGCTAGTTCTACTCCTGCTCCTACATCTGCGGAGCGATGAAATCCATCGACAACTAAATCAATATCTTGAAGCAAAACTTTTTCGTTTTTATCTGTCAACAATAAGTCTCTAACGGCTCCTCCAACAAGATATAAATGCCATCCTTTTTTTTGTGATTCCTGAGCAATTTCTGTTAATAATTTAGAGAGAGAAGGTTCTAAATAGTTACGAATTGAGTGTAATAAACAAGAAACTGTCGGCACTCTTTTTCCATTTTTATCTTTAACTTCTTGTCTCTGTTGATGAATCTGTCTTAACAAATCAGTTCTGGTGACAATACCAACTAATTTATTATTGTCAATAATGGGCAATCTTCCTACATCATAAGTTACCATAATTGATTCAATATCAGGCAATAAAGTATCAGGAGTAATAGTTTTTAAGTTTCTAGTCATATATCCTTTTACTGGTGCATGACTAAACCCATGATGGAGTGCTAAATCTAAATCTCTACGGGAAATGATACCTACTAATTGATCATTTTTGTCCACTACAGATAACCCTGAATGACCATAACGAAATAAGACTCTTTGTGCTTGTGCTATGGTTGTTTCTGGGCGAATTGTTCTCACAGGAGAAGACATTAAATCTCTAGCTGTTAAAGGGTTAGGAATTTGAGCAATAAACTCTTCAACTAATTGCTTTAATTTAACGTCTGTATCAACATTTCTTAATATCAAAGACGCTGCTTGACTATGACCACCACCACCATAAACTGAGAATAGTTGATTAAGATTAGTGCCTTCAATACGAGTTCTTCCAATAATGGTTAAACGTTCATCCCGCAAGGGTTTATTATTATGTTTTTTATGATAAGCATGAGCAAATAATAAAGCATCGCTTTCACTGAGTTCGATTAATCTTTCTGCCAAATTTGATAACCCTGAAACAAAATTTTCAGTTTCAATCAGTACCCAAGCAACTTTATAACCTCTAACAACTTTTGTTTTTAATTTATCTAAAGCTTCGGTAAATAATTCCTGTAATTGAAGACTAAAACCTGGATCACAATATTCAGCAATTGTCTTAGTATTGGCTCCCATTTCCATTAAGCAAGCTAAAGCTTTAGCATCTCTAGCCGTAGATTGAGGAAAAGTTAATGATCCTGTGTCTACATGAATTCCTAAAGCCATTATTGTCGCTTCAATCGGATTAAGATCAACCTTTTTTTGCTGCATTATTTCAACAATTAAAGTGGTGGTAGCACCAACAGCTTCTATTTGTTTGAATGTGCTTGGAATATCAGACATACTATTGAGATGATGATCATATAATTCAATACTTTGAATTTGAGGTAAGTTGAACCAATGAGCGGCTTTTCCTAAACGACTTAACTGTTGATTATCCACAACAATTAGATGTCGAATTTCTTTGACGTTAACACTTCTTAATTCAATGAGAGCAATTTCATCTCGATGTAAAGCTAAAAAATCCTTAACTGTTGGATGTGCTCCACCCGCCAAAACAATACGACTACCCACTTTCAGTCGAGACAAACCAACGGCAGCCCCTAATGCGTCAAAATCAACTGTCTGATGGCATAAAATTAAGTCCATAGCGTCACTGTAATGGGCAACTCCTTAACATCTTTATCCATCATAAGAGGTAAAATGTTCACGACACAATCGAGGTTAACTCTCAAGAGTTCTAAGTTGCTTGATTTAATCAATATCATAACTATTATGAATTAAGGAAATTCAGAGAAAATAATGCTATATAATGGATATTAGACTATAGAATGAATATATCTATGGTTTTCTTATTAGACTAAGAATTTGAGTACAGGAAAGAGGAACCGTGAGTGATAGAGGGTACTTAGAAGCACTAAGTTTAATTGAAAATGCAGTCCAACAACAAGCGGAAACCCTTGACTTAAGTTTTAAGCGACTAACTTCTTTACCGCCAGAAATTATGAAACTTGAAAGCTCTTTAAAATTTCTGGACTTAAGAAATAATAAACTAAAAACTTTACCGATAGAAATTGGGAGACTAGGATGTTTAACGGCTTTAAACTGTATTGATAACTCTTTGCAAAATTTACCGCCAGAAATAGGAAATCTTGCCCATCTTCAGCGTCTCCATTTAGCTTATAATGAAATCGAATCCTTACCCTCAGAATTCGGTCGTATGACTCAACTAACTGAATTATATTTAAGTCATAATCATTTATCATTATTGCCTGGAGAATTTGGTAATCTTTATCAACTAGAAAGATTATCCTTAAGTAATAATTATCTTCAAGAACTACCCAAAGAATTCGGAAAGTTAGTTAATTTAACTTGGCTTGATATTAATTCTAATCAACTCCAAGGATTGCCGATAGAAATTGGTAGACTATCCGAACTTTCAGATTTTAACATTAGTAATAATAGCTTAGAATTACTGCCTCCATCTATTGGAAAATTATCAAACTTAATCGATTTGAATCTCAGCGAAAATAAACTTTCTTATTTACCTGAAGAAATTGGCAAGTTAACCAACCTAGATTCTCTTAATATTGCTAAAAATAGGATCAAAAAACTACCTAGAGAAATAGGAAATATCAGTAATTTGCTCAATTTTAATGCTATTTTTAACGAATTAAGATCACTTCCTCCAGAAATAGGGAACTTAAAACATTTAGTTGACTTACGTCTTACTCATAATAACTTAACCCATCTTCCTCAAGAAATTGTTAAATTAAATAAACTAAAAACTTTATATTTAACTAATAACCAACTCAAAGAATTATCCCCAGAACTTATACAATTAGTCCGCTATAAAAAGCTCGTCTGTTTAGATATCCAGAACAATCCCATTTCCCTTCCATCTTATATTATTTGGAGAAAAAACGAACCTGAAAAAATTGTTGATTTTTATGAGTATCAAATTAACCGACAACAAAAGACTCTCAACGAAGCTAAAATATTATTAGTTGGACAAGGCTCAGTAGGGAAAACCTCTTTAATTAGACGGTTAATTTATGATGAATTCGATCAACAACAGG
>JASJEA010000145.1 GCA_030064935.1 Crocosphaera sp.
CCTCTATTTCTTTGTCTCTTACTTTCCCTGTTCTTTTGAATGAGAAGAGTTTGGCCAAACCTGTTTTTTTTCGATTTGTTGTACTTCTTGAGGAGGGGAAGTTCTCTCATCCATAAAATAGATTTCGATACTTTCTAACTGTTGATTCTCAGGGTGTTTCCTATTCCATTCCTGAGTTAAATAATTGACAAAATGGGGATAGAGTTTATTGCCGATCGCCCGATTCAAATTGATATAATAAACTCGCCACTGAATGGTTTGATACCAGTTTTGTCGTTGTTTTAAGGTGGGTTTTTCCCAGGTGATGGGACTGTTTTTATCCAAAAGATTAATCTCCGTTCCATCTTTTAATTTTCCAATCATAACGTGCCATCCATCATCTCTAGGAGGAGCCGGTGCAAAAATACTCCAAGATTGATCAAGACGGGTTAGATAACCCAGAACATTTATTCTTTGAAAGGTTCTCCGATTAAGAAAATGATGAGTCGCAGAAATCCAGTCTTTCTTAGTATTATTCCGATAGTTACGATCGCGCGCTACAGTTTGATCAACAAAACCTTTTAAATTCCACACTATAGTTAATAATAACAACCATAATACTATCAAATTAAAGGGTAAAGAGGACTCAACTTTTAAAGGACGAAACTTAAACGGTTTGGTAAATGTACCCGCTACCTTACGATTAGAAGCAATGGTTTCATAAAATTTTGTACCTGGTTTCATCACCGGCGGCCAACGTAATAAAGATTCTAGAAAAAAGAGTATGGGAGAAAGACTAACTACATAAGCGATCGCTTCAAATTTGTAATGACGTTTTTCTTCCCAATCAACCACAACCCAAGAATTTTTTTCTAACATATCCTCATAGATTGATGGATGATCTTGTGCCATTAATAATGGCGTTCCAGGTAAGATTAATAAGGTACGAATTCCATGAACAACTTTTTTACAAAATCCACAATCTTTATCATAATAAATAGTTAGGCCTTGTCGGGGTTTAGTTGTTATCTTTGCTTGGGCACTATCCCAAATTTCTGTAGGCAATAAAGTTAACCAATTAACAATACTAAGATAACTTAAAACCCCAATAGAAAAACATAATTCAAATCCAATATGTAAGAGTATAAAAGAAACAATTGCCAAACAACGAAGGAAACTTGTTTTAATAGGAATAAAAATTAATAAAGGTCCCACCCATTCAAAAATTAACGCTCCAAAGGTTAATATTTGTAAAATTGGCAGGGGAAACCCTAAGAGAAAATGACCAAATGCAGTGGCATATTGATCAAAATGAAGAGAATAATAAACAGCATCCCCATCGGGCCACCAAAGTTCGCTTTTTGTTTTATAAGCTGCTGACCAGGTATAAATGAATATGAGTTGTATAATGAAGGCAAAAGTAGCCACATTCATGACTCGTTTAGGTAACGGTTTCGGGTTAGAATTTAAGGCACTATCAATCGAATAAGCGCAACCTAATGGTAAGAACATTGCCCAAAATAACATCGCTCTTAAAACATCATCTCCTGCAAAAATAAGGGCAGGGTTACGATTTTGTAGAGATATATTTAATGCCCAAACAGCAATAATAGCTAGTCTAGTTCGATAACCAACTAATAAACTAAAGCTGAGAATAAAGGCAATTAAAAATAAAAAAAATTGAAAAAATAGACTACCGTTCAATAAATGAAACGACCAATACCAAGGACGGAGTAAAGAGTTTTGTGCTGGTTGAAGGGCAATAAAAGAAGCAAACAAATTGGAATGCAACGCTTCTCTAGGCAAAAGACCTTGATCGGTATAATGGGCGTAAATCCCTTGAAATCGGCTGAATAAATCAGCCATTACAATTAAGGCTAAACCGATTCTAAAAATAGCTAAAGATCGTAAATCTAAGCCAAAAATGCTGGTCAGTTTTGATATTTGTTTTTGATTCATATTTATTGATTAAAAAATCGATGGTTTATTATTCATTGATAATTTCTTTTAAAACAGGTTTCAATTGTTCTGCTAATTGTTCTGATCTTAGTTTTCTTGCTTCAAATACTAAATGATGATGAGTGTCAGCAAATAAACTAGAATCTGTCTTTAAATTGTAGTCATTTTTATCATAAACAAGAGGAGCAATTTGGCTCAATTTTTTGCTGATCTTTTCCATATTAGCAACTGTTTTTTCATCTCTACTGGCATACACCCAAGGTAAAGATAAGACCAAAGTTGCATCTTTGTTTTCTACCTCTTGACGAAACTGTTTAATTCGTCGAAAAGCATGGGGAGAGATCGATTTATTAATTTTCCATTGCCACCATTTTCCCTGACGATATTTAACCGTACTAGGATCACCTCTTTGGGTTAAGGGTTCAGAATAGTAACCAGTAAAACGACCTTTTTCTACCAAGTCTACGCTTGATTTTGTCACCGCTCTTAGGGTGGGAACCCCTTGCATCCAAATTGTTTCTATTAGAGTCTGAGGAGGAACACCCCCTAATCCGGGTCTTCCTGTAGCAATGCCAAAGGGTGCAGAACGGTCCAGCAAACCATCTTCATCGAGTAAGATGAGGTCTTCAGGAATTAAAAGCACAATGTCCCCCGGACGGACCGCTTTGAGAATGCTGGGTAAGATCACATTGAGTCCGACCGGTCCATCGAGTCCCATATTCAGCACCGGAATCCCTAGTTTTTCTTCTAAAACTTGAGAATTGAGGGAATGATGCGCTCCTGAACCACCTAAAATGATTAATCTGGGAGATTCTTTCACTTGCGCTGCTAGGGATATTTTTTCAAAATACATTCCCCGTAGCCAGCTTAATTCTCCACCATAATAGACATTATAGATAAATCCCAATGACCAAGCTGCACCGACGGCGATCGCCCAAGGGGCTAGTTTTAAAAGTTTCTGCATAATTCTCTAACATGGTATAACATTGTCTCAGTTTAGCTAATCAAAGCCATGGATTAAAAATGATTAAGGATAAATTATCTTGGTTTATTATAGGTGCTGGTGTGCTATTTTCTCTCTATTTACTGACACAAGTTCCAGAGGGAGTTTATTTTAGTGGAGATGGTGGACTTAAGGCTTTATTGGCGCAACAATTAGGAGAGGGAAATATTCGTATTGATTTAATTCCCCCGGATTATGAGTGGGTTCGTCAATTATGGCAAGATGGTTTATATCCCTATGAGGAACCATTTGTTTATTATTTGAATGATCGTTATTATATTACTTTCCCTTATCCGTTTTCTTTAATTACCGCGCCTTTTTATAGTCTTTTGGGTGAACGAGGTTTATATATTATTCCTTTAGTTTCTACTTGGTTGATTTGGATTCTCTTTAATATTTATTTGCGATTTTTTGATCTTAATTATTGGGGTAAATTATTATCTATATTCCTCTTAGTTTTTACCTCTAATTTGACTTTATACAGTGGAATGTATTGGGAGCATACTTTGGCAGTATTACTCTGTTTTATTGGTATGTTAATCCTTTTAAAACCTAAATCATCGGTGACTTTAACAGGGGCAATTTTAAGTGGTGTTTTTGTTGGTTTATCTGCTTGGATACGCTCAGAATTTTTAGCGATGATTGCAACTTTAACTTTTTTAGTTGGTTTGTTGACAATTGTTAAAATTTGTTCTGAGAAAAACATTTTTAAATTAAATGATGACTCAATCAGTTTTGCCAAAAAAATCAACCTAAGTGATTTGGTTATATTAGGGGATAAAGGATTGATTTTTATTGTTAGTATGTATGCCACTGTGGGAACTTTTTTTATTAGCAATAAATTAATTTATGGTCATTTTTTAGGAATTCATGCCTTACAAATTGTTGAAGAATTTTCTTTAGCTAGACGTTTAACAGAAGCTTGGGAGAGCCTTTTAGAAATTATTGTCACCTTTTTTGAGTATTTCCCAGTTGCTTGTTTTTCTTTACTTTATTTACTATTATTTTTGGTTACCAAAAGCTTTAAAGAGAAGCTGCCAAGAATCATTTTAATGGGTTTGATTGTTATTTCTTTGATAACCAGTATTTACTGGGTAAATACTCACGGACTAGCCGAGATAAAAGTCTTTATTAAAACCTGGTGGTTCTTGATATTATTGTCCACAGTTTGGTTATTTTTAAGCCGAAAAGAAACAATTAATATTGATCAAAGAATGGCTTTAACTTATATTATCGGCCTTTTATTCACCATAGGGGTTGCTTTATTAGTGGATTCAGGATCAGATGAAATTGCTGTAGGCGGTAAACAATGGGGGCAAAGATATCTTTTAATTCTCCTTCCTTTCTTTACAATTATCGTTGTTAAACAACTTAGTTTTTTTCAAAAAAAATCACAACCTATCCTCAAATATTTTACTATTTTTCTCTTTTCAATTTTCATTATAATTGGATTTCATAAAAATATGTATCAAGGCACTTTATTTTTTCAGAAAACCCATCGAGGGGTTTCTGAAGCTATCGAATTATTAAAAAATCATCCGAGTCCAATCGTAGTCGTTTCCCATCAATATGCAGCACAGCTATTAGAACCTTCTTTAACAGAAGATAAAATCTTCTTTCTGGTTGATGAGATGGAAGACTTCAGCAAACTAAATCAAGAATTACTTGTTAATAATCAAGACAATTTTGTGTATGTTTGTTATCCTTATCGTAAGTGTGAAATCCCAAAAATTATTTCCCAAAATGGTAATATTGTTGAAAATAATAACAAGTATTTTAGTATTGAATTGGAAAATTTAGGAAAAATTGGGCGATATCCTATGTATAATGCTAAACTGATTTCTAACAATAACTAAATCAACAACCTTGTTATCATACGCTATATAGTCTTATAGAAAGAAGATTGTTTGATTCGACATTAAACAAACAAACTGATATAATTTAGACTTACTCCTAGTTACCTCCTTATTAAACTTATATCATGATTCAACAAACCAATTCTCAAACAATGATCGAAGAAATTACTTACCAAGGTAAAGTATTAGCTATTATTCTTCCCTCAGAGTTTCGGGAACCAGGAATTCATTTTTTTACGCCCGATAGTTTTTCTCAGCAACTTGCATACATGAGACATCCTGAAGGGAAAACCATTAAACCTCATATCCATAAACAAGTTCGTCGAGAAGTTTTTTATACGCAAGAAGTTTTATTGATTAAACAAGGAAAACTTCGTGTTGATTTTTATAATGATGATCAAGATTATCTCGAAAGTAGAATCTTAAAAGCAGGGGATGTTATACTTCTCATTAAAGGAGGTCATGGTTTTGAAGTTTTAGAGGAGCTAGAAATGATTGAAGTTAAACAAGGGCCCTATGTGGGAGATAAGGATAAAGTCCGTTTTTCAGGTATTGATGGAACCCAGGCCAATGTCAAATAAGAAATTGACATTAGTTTAATAAATATTGATTTTTAAAACTCAAATATTATGGCAGAATTTATCCCCGTTAATGAACCATTACTAAATGGTAATGAGAAGCAATATCTTAACGAATGTATTGATACTGGTTGGATATCTTCAGAAGGTCCTTTTGTAAAAAAGTTTGAAGCAGAATTTGCTAAAGTTGTTGGGAGAAAGCACGCAATTACTGTTAGTAATGGTTCTGTTGCTTTAGATGCGGCAGTAGTTGCTTTGGATATTCAAGCAGGAGATGAGATTATTCTGCCCACGTTTACCATTATATCTTGTGGGGCTGCCATTGTGAGGCCAGGAGGTATTCCTGTAGTGGTTGATTGTGATCCCATTACCTGGAATATGGATGTTACTCAGATAGAAGAGAAAATTACGCCAAAAACAAAAGCAATTATGGTGATTCATATCTATGGTTTACCGGTGGATATGACTCCCATATTAGAAATAGCAGATAAATATGGTTTAAAAGTTATTGAAGATGCAGCAGAAATGCACGGACAAACCTATAAAGGACAACCTTGTGGTAGTTTTGGGGATATTAGCACCTTTAGCTTCTATCCCAATAAACACATTACCACAGGGGAAGGGGGAATGATTGTCACTGATGATGACAGTTTAGCCGAAAAATGTCGCTCCTTACGAAACCTTTGTTTCCAACCTCAAAGACGTTTTATTCATGAAGAGTTGGGTTGGAATTTTCGTTTTACTAATTTACAAGCTGCGGTAGGATTAGCACAATTAGAAAGGTTAAGAGAATTTGTGCAACGAAAGCGCAAAATGGGAGCTATTTATACCGAGGCTTTATCAAAGATTCCACAGTTAGAATTACCCCCAGTAAAAACAGATTATGCTGATAATATTTATTGGGTTTATGGAATGGTTTTAAAAGATGATGTTTCCTTTGATGCAACCGAAGCAATGCAACGGTTAAAAGAACAAAAAATAGGCACTCGTCCTTTTTTCTGGGGAATGCATGAACAACCTGTTTTCCATAAAATGGGATTACTAAAAGACGTTTCTTGTCCCATCGCAGAAAGGTTATCCCGTCGTGGGTTTTATATTCCCAGTGGGTTAGCTTTAACAGAAGAACAAATGAATCAAGTTATTGTTGCTGTTAAAAGTCTTTTTTGATCATCGACTAAACATTACAAGAGTTATTAACATTAGTTATTAGAATCAGGCAGATAATTTCTTCTTAAAATATCTAGAGTTATTTGGCTATATATACGTAACTTTTTCATAACTTTCTCTTAGTATATTTTCTTCTACTTCTTTTACCAACCATATCAGCACTTACATTATAGTATTTTGCAGCTTTAGACATATTAACCCTTAATAATTCTTCGTCTTCTAATTGATATTTATGAGTCGGTTTACTTGGAGAAATTTTAAGCACTTTAATGATTTCTTCAGCAATTGCTTTTGCTAATAAAGGAGGAACTGAATTACCAATTTGTCGAAACCCATGCCATTTTGTAATATGAAATCGAAACCAATCAGGGTATGAATGGAGTCTTGCAGCTTCTCTTACGGTAATACATCTAGGGGTAAAAGGGTGAATAGGACGAGGAGATGTATGGGCTCCACGATTGCTCGGTGTACCTGCCCTTAAGGTATTACATAAACCATCAGGATGTAGCTTTAAAAATCGACTAATGGGTTCAATTTTTCCTTGAGGGGTGTTCTTAAATCTGTTAATCGATGTTTGTGTATGTTTCGTTCTTAAACTAGAAGTTAATAACTTTTTTTTATAGTCTCTTAGATAAGAATAATCATAATTCAAATTAGATAAATTTCTAAGATTTTTAACATAAGAACTTTGTTTCCCATACTCAGCAAGAACCCAATCTTGGTGACTTAATTCTGGATAGTCATTAACTTCTGGTAAGTCTTGAATTGCATCTTTTACTGTTGGGGTGGGAGGAAGAGATGAGTTATAGTCTGGATTATATTGAGTAATAAAATTAGGATATTTAGGCAATCTTAATTCTTTTTTTCCTCCGATAATAAACAGTCTTTCCCTAAGTTGAGGAACCCCATAGTTAGCAGCATTTAAAATTTTATAATCTGTTCTAACTTGATAGTTATTTTTAGCAAATTTATCAAAGATTTCTTGTAAAAAAAGTTGATGTTTACCAAGAGCCATTCCTGGAACATTTTCCATGACAAAATATTTTGGTTGTAACTCTAAAACCAAGCTAATAAAATGCTTAACCAAAGAATTACGATCATCTTCTAAATTTCGTTTTCCGATTACAGAAAAACCCTGACAGGGAGGTCCCCCAAAAACAACATCAATGGATTTATTTTTAATCATTGATAATTGTCTAATCTCTTCAGAAGTTATGCGAGTTACAGAAGCACAAATGGTTGTCCAAAAAGGAAAATTATACTGATGAACAGCACAGTGAATGGGATCAAATTCTACAGACGCTAAAACATCAAATCCTGCTTGTTCAAACCCTAAAGCCATCCCTCCAACCCCGGCAAATAAATCAACCGCTATCGGACGTTTTTGATTCATATTTTTGTTTACAAAATATCTTAAATTTCAACAATAACAGGAGTGTGATCGCTTGGTCTTTCTTGTTTCCTCGGTTCTATATCAATGATACAACTAACTGTCTTTTCATACAATTTATTAGTTAGATAAAGATGATCAATACGCCAACCTCGGTTCCTTTGAAACCCTCCGGAACGATAATCCCACCAACTAAAATGCCCTCCTTCTGTTGTAAATTTACGAAACGCATCTTTTAATCCTATTTCTAAGATATTGTGTAATGCTTCTCTTTCCAAAGCAGAAGACATAATATGATTTTCTTTACCTTTAGAATTATAAATATCTTTATCTTCTAGAGCAATATTAAAATCTCCACAAATACATAATTCATAGCTTTCTTGTTGTCTTAAAACATCAATATAATTCTTAAGAACCTTGAACCATTGTAACTTATATTCGTATTTATCACTTCCAATAGAAGCCCCATTAGGAACATATAAGTTAATAACGCGAATATCATCAATTACCCCAGAAATTACCCGTTTTTGTTCATCAAAGTTCTCGGCGATTTCTTCTCCAACCACAGAGGTAAATCCTGTAATAATATTAGTCATCGGTTTACGACTAAAAATCGCCACTCCATTGTAAGCTTTTTGTCCATAAATATAAGTATGATAGCCTAAATTTTCAAAAGGTTCTCTGGGAAAGTCTTTGTCTATGACCTTAGTTTCTTGTAAGCAAAGAACATCAATAAAATTATTATTTAACCAGTTAATAATGTGAGGCTGTCTAGTGCGAATTGAATTAACATTCCAAGTAGCAATCTTCATATTACTTTAATAGCACCAATTAATTTTTTTGATTCTTCATTTCTCATTCACAGTATACTTCAATCGTTAGCTTATATCAATGGTTAAGATACTGTTTATAAGCTTGTAATATTTGAATTAGGAAATGGTCAATCACAATTTATAATTTAGAATTACCTCCGCCCTTAGATAATCTGTAGATGCTGCTTTCCAAAACTGTCCTAATATGAAATCCTGTTGAATACCATAGGTTAGGATGAGATAAGCAGAGGAGGCAGAGGAGGCAGAGGAGGCAGGGGAAGATAGATGTACAATAGCAATTTTAACGTTTACTGATTAAGCGGATTTGATATAAGTAAAATGCGCAGTGCTTTTTTTAAAAAAATTACTCTTATTTTGTGACGATTAAACAGAGGAAGAAATAAAATAGGGGCAATCAATAAGTTACCCCTAAAGAAATCAACAATAATGATAATGATTTAAAGGAACTTAACTAGCATCGGCTAACACAGAATTACCCGTTAAAAGCTCAATAGCTGCTCTGTATTGTGGATCATTATCTGTGCCAATTTCTTCATAAGAAATTGGAGTTTGACTAACTACTTGATTAGGTTTAATTCCTAACTTATGAATGTCTTTATGATTGGGGGTTTCATATTTTGCCACTGTAATCGCTAAACCGGCACCGTCGGGTAACTCAAATAAGGATTGAATTAACCCTTTGCCAAAGGTTTTCTCTCCTACTAAAATTGCTCGTTCGTTATCCTGCAATGCACCGGCTAAAATCTCACTAGCACTAGCGGTTCCTTGATTAACTAATAAAACTAAGGGATCATCCGTTAAAGCAGTTCCTAAAGCCGTGAAACTATCTTGTACCCCTTGACGGTTTACCGTATAAACAATCGTCCCATTATCAATCCATAAGCGGGCAACTTCGATACCTGCTTGTAAAAGTCCACCAGGATTATTTCTCAGGTCTAAAATATAAGCCTGCGCTCCTTCTTCTTCTAAATTATTAATCGCTTCTGCCATCTCTTGTGCCGCATTAGCACTGAATTGATTCAAACGAATATAACCAATGGGAAGATTGGGAATAGGTTGATCTAAACTAGCTGTCACAGGGCTTAAAGAAATGCGATCTCTAACTATCTCCACCTCCCTAATGGAGGACATTTCTTGATGGGGTAAAATAGTTAAAGATACTTTTGTGCCACTCGGGCCACGCATCTTTGTAGCTGCTTCATCTAACGTTAATGTCGTCGTATCCACATCATCAATTTTTAAGATGCGATCGCGGGCTTTTAGTCCTGCTGCTTCGGCTGGAGATCCTTCGATGGGAGATACCACTTCTAAGTTACCCGTATCAGGATTAATATTAATCTGTAAGCCAACCCCTGACAATTCTCCGGCGGTACTCACTTGTAAATTATGATATTGTTCAGGTCTTAATAAACGAGTAAAGGGTTCATCGAGAGTTGCCAACATCTCCTCAATGGCGTCATAAGTTTCATCTCGATCTTCTAAAGGGCGTTTTAATAAATCTTGTCTTAGTAACCACCAATTTTGATGGTTAAAGGTGTCATCTAAATAAGATTGATTAACCAATCTCCACGACTGCAACAACAGCCTTTGATTTTCTGTAAAAGCCCCAGCATGAGGAGTCCAAGCAAAACAGTTGAAGAGGAGGGCAAAACTAACCAGAAGCGTTACCCAAAATGAGCGTTTTCTCATGAGACAAATGAAGATGTTAATGTTTCTAATTAGGTTAAGCAATTTATGAGCGTACTTATATTAAGATAACAAATTGACGCTCAATAAGAATGCGCGAATGTGCGAATTACCTCCACCTCGTACCTTGAGGGCGGAGAGTTTCAACTTGGGATGATGCGATTTTCAGTGAAACTGTTGCTTCATCAACCCCCCAAACTAATGAGAGGGAAAATATACTACAAGAGGCAGTTTGTAGTATAAATAGGAAGTTGGATTTTGTCAAAAATGGTAAAAACAATCATGAAAAGGATTTTTTATCCGTAACAGATGTAGGGTGTTTGGTACTAGAGAAAGCAGCACATCTGTTACAAAATTTTGATACTACAAACAAGGAAAATCAGGACCATTCCTTAAGATGGGAAAGGTTTGCGATCGCACTCAATTAGCAGTGGGTGATGGCACAAGTCAATGATTTGCGTGAACCAGTGGTTAAAGATGGGTTGATCAAATCCCACGGGGGCTACTTGACCAGAAGAGCAACCAGAGCCAAGGGTTTTGCCAGCTTTGAAAAAGTCTGCCATTAAGGTTGTCGGTCTCGACATCGCCTTTAATATTGAGCTTTAACTCAACAATCACAAGAGAAATTGACTTTATCTACTGAAAACCACCGATGAAGCGTACCGGAGTGCCTAGGTAGGTCAAACAAAAAAAGGGTCAACCCAATATTGGTCAACCCCTAGGCTTGGGAACGCGCGCTAAATCTTAGCTGTGAAGAACTAAATTGATATTAGCTTTGCCTAAGTTACGCTGCTTAACTTCTGCTAAGGTCTTGTTAACAGCATACTTTTGGTTGATGGAGTTGATTAACTCGGTTTGGTTGTGCTTCTTAGCAACACCCCAAAGATCCGCAATTAGATCAAAGCTACCATCGCTATTGCGAGACCAACCGAGATCATATTCGCCGTCAAGAACAGCTACAATATCAGAACGAACGCGCTGACCGTTATAACCTCTTACGTCAGCATCAGTCTTCACGAAAATACCGAGATCCCGTAAAGAAGCTTGTAAAATTTCAGCATCTGTAATTTTGGTGCGCAGAGTGCTAAAGTGAGACATTTTTGATTTCCTCCAGTAGAACAGAAATTAACAACAACAATGTATGGTTTGGTTGTGCCGTTTTTATGGCAACGGCTGTTATGGGCTGCTAGAACTGGTCTAGCCTTTGCACCTGTTGGGAGCAGGTGAAAGCTTGTTAAAACTCCAATCGCTGATATTCAGCGACGGAGGCTGAAGCAGGTCGCGCTCTTTGCCGCGCCCAGTCCCGTAGGGCTGTTACCTGTTCAGTCATGGTACGAGAAAGAGGTAGGGTGGACTTAATAGCAGCAATAATATCAAGCTGCGTAAACTCCCTATCCTGAGCAAACGCTTCGTACATAGCTGCAATAATCGCTTGCTCTATCTCTGCACCAGAAAATCCATCAGATACCTTAGCAAGTTGCTCAATATCGAAGCGAGCAATTTCTGAGCGACGCTTACTAAGGTGAATACTAAAAATGGCTTGACGTTCTTCTAAACTCGGCAAGTCAACGAAGAAAATTTCGTCAAATCTTCCTTTGCGTAAAAATTCCCCTGGTAGTCTTTCCACACGATTAGCAGTGGCCATCACGAAAACCGACGAGGTTTTCTCTTGCATCCAGGTTAAAAAGGAACCAAAAATACGACTAGAAGTTCCTCCATCAGAATCCGCCGATCCTGCACTACCAGCAAAGGCTTTGTCTAGTTCATCAATGAAGAGAATGGCAGGAGAAATAGATTCTGCGGTTTTTAAAGCATTTCTTAAGTTGGCTTCGGAACGCCCCACAGCAGAGTCATAAACTCTACCTAAGTCTAGCCGTAGCAAGGGCAATCCCCATAAGCGTGATGTGGTCTTAGCAATTAGGGATTTTCCACACCCTGGAACCCCTAGAATTAACATTCCTTTGGGTTGGGGTAGGCCATATTGTCTTGCCCTCTCAGTAAAAGCTCCAGACCTTTGTTTAAGCCACTTTTTCAACTCTTCTAAACCACCAACAGCGTTAAGAGTTTCGTCTTCTTCGATATAGTCCAAAACGCCATTTCTGCGAATTTGCTGTTTTTTCTCCGATAAGACGATATCTACTTCCTCTTCTGTCAAACGTCCCGCTTTCACATAAGCTTTGCGGTAAACTTTTTCTGCCTCGTCTTTGGTTAAACCTAAAGTCGCCTTGAGTAGTTTTTCACGAGCATCATCGCTGATACGACTATTTCTGGTCTCTTTTAGTTGTCGTGAGAGAACCTGCTCCAGTTCGCCCAAATCAGGAAAAGGAAAGTCGAGAACAACAATGTCTTTTTCTAATTCTATGGGAATTTGTTGCAGAGGGGACAGTAGAACGATAGTTTTCTCTGTTCCCCGCAAACTGATGATGGCATCCCGCAGGGAACGGGTTACATTGGCATCAGCAATAAAGGGGTGCAAGTCCTTGAAGATAAAAATCCCTGGTTCTTTTTCTCTTATAACCCAACTGATGGCAGGTTCGGCATGAACTGTATTATGTTGAGTCGTGCTTCTTGGTTGTCCATATTCAACCATTCCGTGGGTCACAGTCCAAGAAAAGACACGCCGTTGTTTACTATATTGTTGTGCAATCCTGGCAATGGCCTGCTCGGCTCTTTGCTCTTCTGATGTAACAAGATATATTAAAGGGTATTGAGCTTGTATTAGTATGTCTAGCTCTTCTTTCATGGCATCGACCTGAGATAATGGTTGGACAGTAAAGCGACTTAGCAGGGTACTAAGGCTTCTTCCCCAGAAACTTCGGCATTGGATGCTACGGTTTCCCTCACATCAAGGGCAAAATCGTCGGTGATAACACTCGGCTGATTTTTCAGGGACACCATCTGTCCGTCCCGCATCACCATAGCGGCTTCGCATTCTGGACAAATGTGGACTTGATGGGTCTTACCATAGGCTTCGGCTTCCACTTCTTCTACCTTGTCAGGATGTTTCAGATAAAAACCTACTGCTTTCTCAACTAACGCCGACATGGAGTCTTCGTCGATGGCGGCTCTAATTTTGAGTTGCCTATGAATTCCAGGGGGGAGGTATAGTGTGACTTTTTGCTTGTCTTGCATATCAGTCTAGCTGAGGTTACCCGGGTATATGTCCTTACTTTAGCGATTCTTTTTTGTACTGTCAAGCTGTCACGCCAGCATGACAGCATTATTGTAACATTACTTAATCAACTAAGCCGTTCAACAATTTAAGATTAGTATTGCAGTTTTGTCTCCAAGGTACTAACCCTGCTTTCATCCCGACACTGACAAGCACGTTACAGTGCGGGGCTTCCCGCAGGGTAGCTAAATTGTCCACAGGAGTTCGGAGTTATGATTTTTCGTTGAAAAACCCGCAAGCCTAAAATTTAGGTATTGTTTTTATTTTTTTTACGAAGTTTAGCTATTCGGTTTGTGGCTGTGGCTAAACTGCGACGCATCAATTCAAATGCTTTGGATAATTCTCCAATTTCATCTCGCCGTTTAGTTATAATTTCTTGGTCTACTGAGAACCCTTCACTAATCTGCCGTGCAGTAATAGCAAGGTTTTTAACTGGTTTTAAGATTAAATTTCTAACGACACGATCTAATGAACTACCCCAACTTTTGAGAAGTTGGGGTTTCTAAAGGCCCCAAACTTTTTTTATTTTGTTGAGATTTTTGTCGCTTCATTTCCCCAAGTTGCTTCATAGAGCCAGTATGTTTACCAGTCTTAGA
>JASJEA010000146.1 GCA_030064935.1 Crocosphaera sp.
AATGTTTTCCATAAGATAAGTTTTCTCCTTCTAAGAAAGCAGAAGCAACATAAAACATAGTATAATAGGCTCTCGATACAGCAAACTCAGCATAACCTGTCTCATTTATTTGTCTAGCAACAGCTAAACTTTTTTCTGCTTTTTATAAAAATTTACGCTGAATATCATTCATAAGACTATCCCTTCTCTATGAATATTGCGATAAAAAGCACTATTTTCAGTTTCCCATTGCTTTGATGTGGTAAAACAACAACTAATCAATTGATTATGTTCTAAAGATAATTCACTTATAAATTCACTTATTTTTTTAACTTCTTTATAATAACGGAAAGGATATTTTAAAACAATTAAAATATCAATATCAGATTGAAAAGTTGCATCACCCCTCGCTTGAGAGCCAAAAAGAATGACTTTATCTAGTTCATCATGATAGATATTTTGTAAATAATTGTCTATTGACTTTAAAATAGAGTTTAACTCATCATTCATTTTTTTATGTTTTAAGTCTGGACTAACTTTAGTAGCTTGTGAGCAAAATTATAGAGCAGTTTCAGGTGCATCAGAGAAGTCAATTTCATCAATAGGGACAATAAAAGTTCAACATTATTAATTACTTCGATTATATCATTTATTTCCTAACCAGTTTCCTTGTTCGTCATAATTAAGCGATTGCGGATATCCTGCTGCATTCCAGACTGTATCAAATATAGGTTTCATGACTTGATATAAGTCAACATTATAATCTTCTATCATTACTTCTGGAAGTATTAAATTATCTCGATCAATAGTATGACGAAAAATTGGACCCAAAGGCAAATCGTATCCCATAATATAACTGCTTACTCCAACCATACTTAAAAAAATTATGATCGGTGTTGGTATGTTTAAAAGTTGTTGTAATTGAAGATAGTTATTTAAACAATAAATAATATCTCTTTCATAGTCTTTGTAAATAAAATTTTTTTCAATCGGGAAATTATAATGATCATTAGCAAAACGATTGCTAGTAGCTTCGACTACACCATGTCTGAAAAATTGTGAATATGTATTGTAGTTTGATAGATTATTCCCATCATAGGTAAAAAATCCATCTAAATTATATCGACACTTCCAATCACGGTGATTATTATAAAGTGGAGAAAATAAATATTGTTTTTTTTGATAAATACTATTTATTTTTTCTGTAGTAATTATGTAATTGATCTCAAAAGCATTTAAAGGAATTAAATGTAAAACTAATTTAGCACCTTTTTCTAACATTACTGGGGTTTCGTCAGCAATAATCATACTGAGACGTTCCCGACGAAAATCACGAATTCTATCGATCAAACCCTGAGAAACTGTAAAAGCTGTTCTAATTTCATCTACACTTAACTGATATTTACCTCTTGAATTACGAGAATAGAAACGAGACGAATTCTTATAAGTTACCATGTGAGGTAAAGCAAAACTGCGAGGAATATCAATGATGATTACATAACTATTATTTTGTAGCTGAATAGGTTGTATTCTTATCCCAGGAATACGAGGGGAAACTCCGTCACGAAGTATATTATCAAGACGTAAAATTTCCTTATCAATATCCTTAGTTTCTATCCCATCTATTTTAATAGCAATACCTTTATCTTCTGAAATTCCAAAAATTAAATGTCCACCAGACGCATTGGCAAAAGATGAAACATCATATAAGAATTCTTTTTTGTCAGTATCACTATTTCCTGATAACTTCTCTTTATAATCTATTGTTTTTCCTTCTGCTACCTCATTATCAATTAATTCTTGTAAATCACTTTCAGTAATTTTATCTAATGGTTTTCCATTTAATAACATTTCAAGTTTCCAAATCTAGTCACGATCTAAATAATAACAAATACATTTAAGATTGTTTTGTATCAGCTACAGCAGCAGCAATAATATCATCAGTAACCCCATGTTTTCTTAAACTATCAATTAAACTTGATATACTATCATTGTCGAGTTTTTCCAAATCAACTCTTAAACCTTGACCAATATACGCACGAATTAAAGCTTGATAATTAGAAAATCCTAACTTTGGTGCAATTTCTTGTAAGTCTTTTAATACATCTTCTGGAATTTCTAAATTAATTGTAATCTTTGGTCTATCTTGACGTAAACGCTGTTTCAGTTTATCGAATTTCATATTGTTTTCTTTCTGTAGAAGTTGTAGGACGTGCTGATATTATTCTTATGGTATCTTGTTTTAAGAGATAAACCACTAATAAAAGTTTCCAGTCTAAGGTTAACCCAATCACTCGCTCTCGTTCTTCTCCTTGTATATATTCTGTTGCTAATGATAATAAAAATGGATCAAAAAAAATTTCGCAAGCTTTTTCAAAAGAAATATTATGTTTATTAAGATTTAAAACTGCTTTTTTCTCATCCCATTCAAATGTAATTCCATTACATACATGAAGAATATCCATGTTAACTATTTTCTTGTTTATAAGAGGATAAAATTGAAGCAATAAAGGAGGAATAATCAAGTCCTTGACTTTGAGATTCACTTTTTAACCAGTTCATTAATTCTTGATCTAAAGATACTAAAATCTTATTTTTGTCTTCATTTTTGTGACTTACTTTAGTTGCTTTTGACCAAAACTCTAGATCGGTTTCAGGTGCATCAGAAAAGTCAATTTCATCATCATAAATTGCTCTTATTTGTGCTAATTCTTCATCGGAAGGTTGATAAGGATCTGATAATTTACGAATAACCATAGTCATAATAAGCTTGTTTTTCAATTTTAGTGGCTGAGATTATTCTAATGCGCTGCTTTCTTATTGTATAAGTAACATGAAAAATAATACCTGAGACTTGACCAATTGCTTGCTATCTTTCTTCATTATAGCTTACCCGATCATCTAGACGACAAAGATAATCATCCAAAAATATCAATCTTGCTAACTCAAAACTTACTTTATGTTTTCTAATATTTTGTTCATTTTTTCTGTCATCCCATTCAAATTCTTGTTCCATTAATAGTTTATTTTCTTGTAAAAAAAAGTTAAAAGGTGGGCATTGCCCACCCTGCCAAATGTTAGGAAATATAGTCTTGTAAGGCTTTAACTTCCAAGGGTTCAGTCTGTAAAGAACGAATGGCTGCAACGGTTGCTTTTGCCCCTGCTATAGTGGTAATAATGGGCAATTTATAGTCTAAAGCAGTGCGACGAATCTTACGACCATCAATTTGTGAATCTTCGCCACTGGGAGTATTAATAATAAATTGAATCCGTTTATTTTTGATCCAATCTATCACATGGGGACGACCTTCATGAAGTTTTAATACTACTTCTACCCCTTGTATTCCGTTCTCTTGTAATACTTTTTGTGTCCCAGAAGTTGCGACGACTTTAAACCCTAACTCAACTAAATCTTTGACCACAGGAACTGTTAAAAGTTTGTCCCGATCGCTCATAGAAACAAAGACAGTTCCTTCTATTGCTAAATCAACACCGGCAGCAATTTCTGCCTTTGCAAATGCCTTTCCAAAGTCCTCATCTATCCCCATTACTTCACCTGTTGATCGCATTTCTGGCCCTAATAAAGTATCGGCACCGGGGAATTTTTGGAAGGGTAAAACCGCTTCTTTGACAGCAATATGACGGGGAACAAATTCTTCGGTTATGCCCAACTCTTCCAAGGTTTTTCCTGACATTACCAAAGAAGCAATTTTAGCCAAAGGACGACCGGTTGCTTTGGATACATAAGGAACTGTTCTAGATGCGCGGGGGTTCGCTTCTAAAATGTAAACTGTCTCCCCTTGAACTGCGTATTGAATGTTCATTAAACCCACGACTTTTAGGCTATTAGCTAGGTGGGTTGTCCAAGTACGAATTGTCTCAATAGCATTAGTTGAAAGAGTGGTAAAAGGAACTGAACAAGCAGAGTCTCCAGAATGTACCCCTGCTTGTTCAATATGTTCCATAATGCCACCAATCACCACTTTTCCAGTTGCGTCACACAACGCGTCTACATCCACTTCGATGGCATTCTCAAGAAACTTATCAATTAAGATGGGATGATCCGGTTCAACTTGTACTGCATAAGTCATGTACCGCTCCAACTCTTCATCAGAATAGACAATCTCCATAGCGCGTCCTCCCAATACATAGGAAGGGCGTACTACCACAGGATAACCAATACGAGAGGAAACCACCACAGACTCCTCATAGCTGCGTGCAATACCGTTAGGAGGTTGTTTAATATCAAGATCATAAAGTATCTTCTCAAACCGTTCGCGATCCTCTGCGGTGTCGATAGAGTCTGGTGAGGTTCCCCATATCTTGGTTTGTACGGGACATTCGGGATTATCGAGGTATGTCTGCAATGGGACCGCTAACTTTAAGGGGGTTTGTCCACCAAACTGAATAATAACCCCCACCGGGTCCTCGGTTTCGATGATGTTTAAGACATCTTCTTTGGTCAAGGGTTCAAAATAGAGGCGATCGCTGGTATCGTAGTCGGTGGAAACTGTTTCTGGGTTGGAATTAACCATGATGGTTTCAAACCCTGCGTCACTGAGGGAGAAAGACGCATGACAGCAACAATAGTCGAATTCGATCCCTTGGCCAATGCGATTGGGACCTCCTCCTAAGATCATCACTTTCTTTTTCTCAGTGGGTTGAACTTCTGTTTCAGAGGGTTCGTAGGTGGAGTAGAAATAAGGGGTATACGCTTCAAACTCGGCTGCGCAAGTATCCACTACCTTATACACAGGGATGATACCTAAGCTTTTACGGTAGCTTCTTACTTCATCTTCCGTGGTTTTAGTTGCAAAGGCTATCTGGCGATCGCTGAATCCTTTTTGTTTAATTAAACGCATTGATGGAGCATCAATGTTTTGTAACTCAGTTTGTTTGAGAACTTTTTCCGTTTCGATGAGGTCCTCTAACTTATCCAAAAACCAGATATCGATGGCAGTTAACTCGTAGATTTCTTCAGGTGTCATGCCTAATCTCATGGCATGATAGAGACTATAAACTCGTTCCGGGTTGGGGGTGCGTAAACTCGAACGAACTTGGGATAAAGAGGGTAAGGTTTCTTTGCGATCGCAGCCAAAGCCATAACGACCGGTTTCTAAGGATCTTAACGCTTTTTGGAAAGATTCCTGAAATGTGCGTCCGATGGCCATTGCTTCCCCAACGGATTTCATTTGGGTGGTTAAAATAGCTTGAGAACCGGGGAACTTTTCAAAGGCAAAGCGAGGTATTTTTGTTACGACATAATCAATGGTGGGTTCAAAGGATGCAGGGGTTTGTTTAGTGATATCGTTGGAGATTTCATTGAGAGTGTAGCCCACTGCTAACTTAGCGGCAAACTTAGCAATAGGAAACCCTGTCGCTTTGGATGCTAAGGCAGAAGAGCGAGAGACACGGGGGTTCATTTCGATGACGATAACATCCCCATTGGTAGGGTTAACGGAGAATTGAATGTTAGAGCCACCGGTTTCGACACCAATCTCTCGTATAATAGCCTGGGAATAGTCTCTTAACCTTTGATACTCTTTATCCGTCAAGGTTTGCGCTGGTGCAACGGTAATAGAGTCTCCAGTGTGTACTCCCATCGGATCAAAGTTCTCGATGGAACAGATAATAACCACATTATCTGCTAAGTCTCGCATCACCTCTAATTCGTATTCCTTCCACCCTAATAAAGATTTTTCCACTAAAATTTGAGAAACAGGGGACGCATCTATACCAAATTGCGCCATTTCCTCAAATTCTTCTTGGTTATAGGCAATACCTCCTCCTGTCCCTCCCAAGGTAAATGCAGGGCGTATAATCAGGGGGTAAGAGCCTATTTCTTCCCCTATCCCTTGTGCTTCTTCGAGGGTACTAGCAATACCAGAAGGACAAACAGGAACCCCGATCTTTTTCATTGCATCTTTAAACAGTTCCCGATCTTCGGCTTTTTCAATCGCAGGTAACTTTGCACCTATAAGTTCTACATTATACTTTTCAAGAACACCATTTTTGGCCAAAGATACCGCAACATTAAGAGCGGTTTGTCCTCCCATTGTCGGTAATAGCGCATCTGGGCGTTCTTTGGCAATGACTTTCTCTACCATATCGGGGGTGAGGGGTTCGATATAGGTGCGATTAGCCATTCCCGGATCGGTCATAATAGAAGCAGGGTTAGAATTGACTAATACTACCTCATAGCCTTCTTCTCGTAGTGCTTTACAGGCTTGAGTACCAGAATAGTCGAATTCGCAAGCTTGCCCAATAACAATGGGACCTGCACCCAAAATTAAGATTTTCTTTAAGTCGTCGCGGCGTGGCATAAGCGTATTTGTAGAGTTAGATAGAATAAACCGAATTTATTGTATAGTCTGTCTTTCGCTTTTTTGTTGTAATCTAATCCTTTATTTAGGTTTAAGGGTTGTGGGGTTATTCTTTTATTTCTGTTGTATTATCTTTGAGTAAAATTTTAATAATTCGAGCAAACTTATTATCAGGAATAGCTGCCGTTACAATTAAAATGACTAAAGCTATTATCAGCGAGTACATAAATGCTCCTACTATACTAGCCCAAACAGCAACCCAAAAGTTAGTATTTTTTTGTATAATTTGTTCTAGGGGTTGTATAATTTCTTCTTGTTTAGAATTTTCTAAATATTCCTTAGCGTATTCTTTTATAAATTGTTCTCAACTCTGTTTTAGTGAGGATAAAGCATCACTATTTTCATCTTTAAAGGATGTAATGATAGCTTTGATCTCTGCTTTACTTGGATATTTTCCATTTCCCCTTTTATATCTGCTGACGAATTGATGCTTTTGTCTAGAATACCGAGCATAAGCAATCATTCCTAATACTTGGTCTAATTTTGAACTATTATCTGTTGACACAAAAAGAATAGTAAACACTTCCTCATCTTCTTGAATTAGAAAAGGATCATAATCAGGTTCAATATTCTCAAAATTAGCTTGATTTGAATTATCTATTATGTTGTTTTTGTAATTCGTTTGCTCCTTCAATAAATATATTTGTTGTCAGGTTCCACATATTTCCCAGATTGATAACTTTGACAACATTTGAGTCATTTTGGATTTGTTTTCTAGTCGATATAGAATTGTCTATAAATTGGGTTAATTTCCTTAAAGCTTCTTCCTGTTTTTTTTCAGAAAGACTACTTAATGGTTTAGAAATAGAACCAATGGTTTGCCATTCTTGGGGAATATCAGAGATAGATAATATTGATATTGGAGATACAATAACTGGAAATACCTTACCTGTATCATTTCGATATTTATCGATAACTAAAGATAATTCAACTTCTGGTAGTTTTGAATCAAGATAGTTGGAGCTAATTAAAACAATAATAACTTGAGCTTCTTTAATTGCAAGTTGTATACTCTCTTGCAAATTTTTATTGAGATAAATTAAATTATCAGACCAAAGAGATAGATGTTTCTTTTTAAGTAAAGGTGCAAGATGTTTTTGAATTCGCTTAACCCATTCAATATCCGTAAAACCATAACTTATAAAAATATCAGTCATTGTATTTACCTCTTTTATGTGGAGTAATCACTCAATTGAATTATTAGTAAATTTTCCTTGTTAATGTCCCGCTCTTATTATATCATAAGTAAATTATAATAAGATTAGCTTGACTGAATCTTATCTCTATGAATACTAATCCTCTCAACTCCGTAATTACTCAAAAGCAACTCTATGATCAAGATTTTTGTTTATGGATAGAAACCACCATTCAACAAATAAAAGCACAAGAGTTTGATAAAATTGATTGGGATAATGTTATTGAGGAATTAGATAGTTTGGGTAAGTCCGAGAAACGAGAATTGAAGAATCGCTTAGTTGTTTTATTAGAACATTTATTAAAATTAGCTTATTGGCAACATCAAAGAGATTACAATCAAAGAAACTGGAAAGGAAATATTAGAGAACAAAGAAGACAACTTTTATTATTGCTTGAAGATAGTCCAAGTTTAAAACCCTTATTTATTGAGAGTATGAATAAATGTTATAGTGATGCCAGAAAAATTGTTTTGGATAAGACTAATTTATCTGATAATCTTCTTCCCTTAGAGATTCCTTTCCCTGTTAAAGATATTTTAAATGATGATTATTTACCTTAAATGATGAGAGGAATAAACAGTCATTTTTGTCAAGGTAAGTTTCAGGAAGCTAATTTAAAAGTAGCTAGTGTAAAAGAAACTAATATCAAATCTGCTTAATCACTAAACGTTAAAATTGCTATTGTAAATCTATCTTCCCCTGCCTCCTCTGCTTCCTCTGCCTCCTCTGCTCCCCCTGCTTATCTGATTCCTAACCTATGGTATTCAAGAGGATTTCATATCCTATAATGTATGGAGTTAGGTTAATAATTTTATTGTTCATAGATTCTCCTTTGTAATAAGGTTGCTTTACGGCAACTAATAATCCTAGCAAAATAGTAATGTAAACTACAAAAATAACAAAAAAAATATTTTTTTAAGGTTTATAATTTTCATAATTAATTAATTATTGATCCTTGTTTTATTATGATTTTTCTTTTATCTTTTAAGCTGTGTTTCACAAAAATATTAGGATCATTACCGATGGCCAAAGATTGCTTGCAATCATTAGAAAGTTCTCTAGAAATTACACAAGAAAGCCAACTATCTAGTAATAGAATAGAGCAAAAGATTGTATTTTATACCAATCAAATTGTCTATTATTTAGAAAGTGCAGTTGATAAATTTCAACAAGGAACAGATATATCTTTTGAATGCTCCAAAATTGAAGAAAATTTGCAATTATTAAGGAAAGTATTGGATGCTAACTGGGAAACCAGCCAAGAATTTCACTACAAAAAAATACTACACACTTCATTTAGATTGAAGTGTATGCTATCTGAAATTTGTTTTGGAGGATTACTAAAAAAGAAAAATGAGTTAATCCAAAAAGAGACTAATCAGTTTCATACTCATCTTGTTACTATTCAAAACAGTAGCAAAAAGTTAAAGGGATTAGCTGAAGTTTTTGCTATTTAATGATAGCGCACCACATATTATGGCCAAGGGTGACAATTCTTCTACTGCCATAAAAACGAATCCCTTAATCATTCTTAGTTTAAGGGATTTTTGCTAATTAGATTAAACTGAGAACTAAAGGGTAGAAAACTCCCCTAAAATCTTAACCTCTGGTTCCAACAATAAAGACCAATGATTCTGTACTTTCTCTTGCACATGATGAATGAGACGGAAAATATCTTCTGCTTTGGCCTGACCACAATTTAGAATGAAATTAGCATGACGATGGGAAACCTCTGCACCGCCCACACGATAGCCCTTTAATCCTAACTGTTCAATTAACCATCCCGCAGCATAGGGAGTAGGGTTACGAAAAACACTGCCGCAACTCGGCTTATCATAGGGTTGAGAACTTTTACGCTTGTAAAGATTGTTTTGGGTTGTGGTAGTCACTTCCTCACGACTAAACCCTGGTTGCAGTTGAAAAGTTGCTTCAATTACTAATCTTTGTCCCCCTTGTAAAGCAGAGGTACGATAACTATACTTCAACTGTTCACGTGTCAATGTTTCCACCTTCCCATCTGGGGAAACCACTACCGCACTCACCAAAGAGTCTGCTGCACATTGATTATGGGCCCCTGCATTCATCACCACCGCCCCGCCAACGGTTCCAGGAATACCCACAGCCCATTCTAAGCCTCGCCAGCCCCGTTTGGCTGCTTGCCAAGCTACACTAACAATAGGTTGTCCTGCTGCGACGGTAATCAGCCCTTTTTCCTCATCAAAACGACGATGACGCAGATAACGGGTACTTAGCACTAACCCTTCAATACCCCGATCGCTAATTAAAAGATTGGAGCCTGCACCTAACAACATCAAAGGTATATCTTGTTTTTGAAACCATTCAAAGGTAGCTTGTAACTCATCCCAGTTGCGAGGGGCTGCATACCATCGCGCTTGTCCCCCCACTCGATAAGATGTATGGGGGGCCAAAGAAACATGGGGGTAAATTTTTCCTGGAGTGCCAGAAAGTTCAATGGGGTTGGATGAAGGGTGAAAAGCAGTGGTCATGGCTATTTGGACTCAACGAGGGTAATCTGAGAAAGACGACTATAGTTTAAGGGCATTGTTCCGAATTTTTGTCAAAAATTCAGGATAATTGGTTGTTTTGTATTGTGTGATGCTTTTTTCAGTGGTTGAGTAAGTACCTAGGCATCAATAAACCCATAATGAGTCTGGTGCATCGGGCAAAAAATGTTCGCTCTTTAAATATATTTAAAGATGCCTATGGACTTATGGGTGAATTAAGGGGCTTGATATTGGGAAATAACTTGAGGAATAATTTGATTAAGATTACCAGCACCTAAAAACAAAACTAAGTCTCCAGGGTTAAGTAAACTGGGTAAGGCTTCATTTAAGGCATTTAGGGATGGCTCATAAATCACTTGAGTATGATTATGTTTTACCGCTTCGGCTAAATCTTCGCCACTGATGTTGTGCAGGTTTACCTCTCCGGCACTATAAATATCCGTTAGAATGACCACATCTGCATGATTAAAACAAGCTGAAAATTCTTTTAAAAAGGTTGCTGTGCGACTGTAACGGTGGGGTTGAAAAATAGCCACCACGCGGGAAATCTTGTCCCCATCTACTTTAGAACGGGCCGCAGACAACGTGGCTTCGATTTCACTAGGGTGATGGGCATAATCATCAATAAAGGTGATGCCGTTACGATGGCCACGATGTTCAAAGCGTCGTTTTGCTCCTGCAAAGGTAAGAAGGGCATCAGCAATGGTGGAGAAGTCTAAGCCTAACTTTCTGCCTACAGCGATCGCAGCTAAAGCGTTGCTCACATTGTGATTACCAGGAAGAGTTAAGCGCATTTCACCCAGATAGTTGCCTTTTTCCCAAACTTGGGCGGTGGTACCCTGATAATCGCTGATGAGGTTTTTAACGGTATAATCAGCACCCTTGCTGGGATCTAAGCTGTAGGTAATGGCAGGGGTTAACTGAGTAGCCACCGTCTCACAGTCTAGACAAGCAATTAAGATATCGCATTGTGTCTCAAAGATTTGAAAGGTTTTGACCACATCATCGAGGGTTTGATAATGATCAGGGTGATCTAGTTCAATATTGGTGACAATACCAATGTTAGGATAATGTTTAGTTAGAGAGCCATCGGATTCATCCGCTTCAGCTACTAGATAGCCACCTCTGGCCCCAATACGAGCATTGCCTTCCCAAGCATCCACTTCTCCCCCAACAATAATGGTGGGATCTACTCCTGCTTTGAGCAACATATAGCCGATTATGCTGCTGGTGGTGGTTTTGCCGTGGGTTCCTGCCACAGCAATACTTTGATAGTCTCGAATCAAAGCGGCTAAGACATCGGAACGGTGAAAAATAGGGCAGCCTTTTTCCTTGGCGGCAGCGTACTCAGAGTTGTTGTGGGCGATCGCCGTTGAACAGATCACTTGTGGTAATCCTTCTCGAATCCCAAGGTGATTTGTTTCTTTCAACATTCTACCTCGGCCATTAGGGGAGGATAATCCATTACCGTTGGCGGCTACGGACACGGTTTCTAAGACTTTTTCTGGACTGGGACTAAATAATTCTAGATTAGTTGCCTCTTGACGACTAAATATGTGCGCCCCAACCCCTTGTAATCTTTCTGTAATATGGGTTGAGCGCAAATCGGACCCAGATACGGGTAATTGTCTTTTGGCTAAGACATAGGCCAAGGCAGACATTCCGATGCCACCAATGCCGATAAAATGAAAAGGTCGTCCATTAAAATCTACGGTTTTCACCATTCCTCTCCTAACACACCACACAACTAAAGTGAAATCAATGAATTATGATTTTACGAGCTATGATATCAAAAACTGACTGATTGGTCATTAAGACACTTAACTTTCAGTATGTACCACATCACTCTATTGTGAAGCGAATTTGGGATAAAGAGTTCCCTAGTTGAGAGATTAGGAAGCGGAGCATTGCGGGAGCGGGGCAGTAGGGGAGTGAAAAAAGATATTGATCTCGATTCGGTTTCATATAGATTTGATAGCAAGGCAGTATTTGATCTACCTGAGCGTGAACTCATAGTTAATGACCGAAAAAAAGGTTTCCTCGCCATATCCAATCGAGCAAGAGAAGAATAATTTTCCTTGTTTCACGCCTCCAACTTGAGGGGGAGGTAATTCTAAGTTCTACATTCTAAATTCTACATTCTGATTGACCTATTTTGTTTTTCTACTGATATGAAATATACTTGATAGACTATTGTTAAAATTCTTCCGTTAACTATTTTTTCCTCTGCTCTCCCCGTATAATTTATTATCAGGTAGAATATTGAAAATAATTAGACATAACTACTCTATTTTGAGCAAAAAAAGGGGTTCTAAGCCTCCTCTTCCAATCGACCAAGAGAAAAAGAATTTTCTTGTTTCACGCCTCCAACTTGAAGGCTCGGTAATTCTAAATTCTAAATTCTAAATTTGCGTATTCTGATTTACTGCTTATTAAATATGTATTCTTGGTTTAAAACATTTTTTTCTATTTTAAATTATCCGATTGTTACTATTTTGGAGCAATCTATTTCCATTCTTTGGATTATACAGATCACAAGTAGTATGATTGTGGTTTTTATAAGTGCCCGTCTCATTAAATTTACTTCTCAAAATTGGTTATTTAAAAAATTACAAGTTGAACCTGGACATCGAGAGGCTTTTTCTACGCTTATTTTTTACTTTTTTATAACCGTAGGTAGTCTTATTTGTTTACAAGCTTCTGGCCTTAATTTACAGTCTTTGGTGGTGGTTGCTGGTGGTTTAGGGATTGGTATTGG
This sequence comes from Crocosphaera sp., assembly GCA_030064935.1. GTDB lineage: Bacteria > Cyanobacteriota > Cyanobacteriia > Cyanobacteriales > Microcystaceae > Crocosphaera. Next base: position 12,842 of record JASJEA010000146.1, read on the forward strand.
GTTTGGTTTACAAACCATTTTAAGAGATTTTGTTAGTGGTTTAATTCTCTTATTGGGAAGGGCAATAAAAGTCAATGATTTTATTCAATTTGGTTCTCGCCAAGAGTTTTCTGATTTACGAGGAACAGTTGAAAAAATATCTTTACTTTTTACTGTTATTAAAACAAAAGATTCTGGATTTTTAATTATTCCTAATAGTTATTTAGTAAGTTATCCAATTCTTAACTGGAGTTATAATAAAACTCTTAATAGAACTAAAATCCCTTTAAAAGTTGGCAAAGATATCGATTTTGTTTTGTTCACAGAAATTGTTTTAAATACGGTTCACAATGAATCTTCTGTGAAAATTAATCCCGCTCCTAAATTAGTATTTAAGAAAATTAATACCGCTTATTGTGAGTTTGAGTTACAGATTTGGATTGATGAAATTAAACATGAAGATTTAACCATCAATAGTATTAACTATGGAATAGAGCATAATTTGAAAAAATACGGAATAAATGTTATTTTTCCTACCCAACAAATTGCAATTGCTGATCAAAACTTTAATTTACCTATTTCTATTAGTAAATATAGTCAATCATCGAATCTTGCTAATGAAGAAAATTCTCGTTATTCTGCAATTTCAGTTCGGGATATTCTGAAAAAAAATCCTTATTTTGCTAACTTAAATCCCTTAGAACTTCGTCAATTAATTGAAATGGGATATCGATACAAATTAGACAAGGATGAAATTTTATTTAATGAAGGAGATCCAGGAGATTCTTTTTATATCATTTTATCTGGTTCAGTGGATGTTTTTGTACCCAAAATTAACAAACATTTGGTAACTTTAAGAGCAGGGGATATTTTCGGAGAATTGGCATTAATTTTAGGAATTCCGAGAACTGCTTCGGTTAAAACATTAGAAAAAACTAAATTTTTTGTGATTGATAAAGTCAGATTTAAAACCTTATTACAAGAACAATCTAATTTTTCTGAAGTAATTTTTGAAGAATTAAGTCAACATCAAGAAGAACTAAGCCAACGTCAACAAAAACTAAGAGAAATGGGCTTAATTAGCAAAGAAGAAGATGATAGTAATGTCATGGATTGGCTCAAGAAAAGATTTAATAACCTTTTTTTGAGTTCTCAATAGTAAAGTCATAGTATAGGGTTTCTCACACTCATGAGGGACACCTAATATTAAGTTGTAACTCGGAGACTCCTAAAACTAGAAAATTTTGTACCTCACAAGTAT
>JASJEA010000141.1 GCA_030064935.1 Crocosphaera sp.
ATAAATTAATTTTACAGGTTGTGAAGAAAAAAGTAGGTGTTTAAACCAAGAATCCCACACACTTTTAGTCATGGAAAGGTCAATTTTTAAACAGCCCTAACAATGGACCTAAGATAAAGCCAAACACAAACCCTCCTGCATGGGCCCAATAAGCAACTCCACCGCTTTCCATGCCGACATTGGTTTGAACATGGAGACTGAGTAAACTGTATACTGCTTGTTGTAGAAACCAGAAACCTAAAAAGAAAACCGCCGGTATCCTCACGGTTGTAATAAAAATTCCCAAGGGAATTAAGGTTAACACTTGGGCTTTAGGAAAGCGTAAAATATAAGCCCCCATTACCCCAGCAATCGCTCCACTGGCCCCCAGAGAAGGTATTTCAGAATAAGGGGAAAAATACCATTGACTTAGCCCTGCTAACACCCCACAGGTGAGATAGAAAAATAAGTATTTAATATGTCCTAATTTATCCTCCACATTATTGCCAAAAATCCAGAGAAACAACATATTGCCAGCAATGTGTAAAAAACCGGCGTGTAAAAATTGTGAGGTTATCAAGGTCATCCATTCGGGAATAGGATGATAAAAATTAACTCCCTGAAAACTTGTGGTTAATTGTTTGGGGACAATGGCATAATATTGAAAAAATTGAGCAAGTTCTTCAGAACTTAAATTTATTTCGTGAAAGAAGACTAAAATGTTGATAACAATAAGTCCATAGGTAATATAAGCAGTGGTTTCTGTGGGATTATTATCGTTTAAAGGAACCATTTTTGAGAATTTAGAATCGAGAATTTAGAGTAGGCAAATTTAGCTTAACATTTCAATTACCTCAATTTTTATGATGATAAAAAAACTCTCTAGGTACTCTAGAGAGATAATTTTGAAACTGAACTTAAATTGCCTCTATTGCAGGGTTTAGAAGTAAATTGAGCCACCCCAGTAAGAATCTAATTTGGGTGCCACGAGAATATAACCAGATACGTCATAAACATCATCTTCTGTGAAGTTTTTCAATTCTGGATAAAGATCAGTACGGGTGACGTTAACATGGAGTTCAGTATAGTCATCTTCCCCATCGTAGCTGGTAGGATATTTCAAGTAGTCAACAATAGCTAAAAGATTATCGCGAGGAGGTTCAGCTTTAGCTAAATCATCAAGTCCTAAACTAACATTATTATTAGTCTTGGTTTTTCCTTGTAAATGACACTTGGTACATTGAAGGATGAAGAATCTTTGACCATTAGCAATCTGTTGATCGCTTAATGTTACAGTGTCTCCAACTTCATTTAACGCAATAGTACGAGTCTCCTCATCTAATTCTATAGCATTGGCATCATGGATGGGAAATTGTAAAAAGAAGAAGATAGCAGCGATCGCCATCAGAATGAATCGTTTTACCATGGTTCTCCTACGAATTATGAATTTGTCAGTATATTATGCTTTGCGCGCATTACGGCATTATCAAACATACCATAATTCTTGATCCCCTTTTCCATTACTTATGGGCTTAAATAATACACTTGTTCTGATTTAGGTCATAATACCCCATCCTTCTACAAGGTGGGGATTATATCCATATTAAGGACATTTAAAAACTTTTGAGCCACCTAGCTTTTGATGAATATAACCCACATTTAGTACAAGTCTTACTGGTGAATTCTTCTATCACATCAATCACATAACAGCGACCTAACTAAGTTAACATAAAGTATAATCTATGTGTTTTTTTAGCATCATCTTAGCCAAGAGTTGCGAGGGAGTGGAAGATGAAAAGCTTAACAGGTTTAAAAAGTTCTTGTCCTCAATATTGGACAAGAATTTATTTAAGGTTTCTTGCAATTTGTTTACTGTATGGTGCATTTGTTCATCTGGGCAATATTGTCGGTTTTGGAGGAGTTGTCTGGCTAGAAACGCCGCTTCATTGGCGAGTCATGGATATAGTTTTACTAATTTTTGATATTCTTATCGCTATTCATTTATGGAATCCATCTTTTAAGACTATCATTGCTTTTCTGGTTGGTATTTTTAGTTTACAAGTCATTCCTTATACCGTTTTTAGACAATTTTTTATTGACAATCCAGAAGATGTAAAGACTTTAAACGGATTACTGGTAACTGAACTTTTTTTAATCACTATTTTATTTGTTTTAATTATTACAAAAAAATGAACATTTCTGAAACAATTAATTACCTACGTCAATTAACTCAACTTGATGTCCAAAATAATTGGTTAGGAACTTCCCAAGAAATAGATGTTAATCAAATTAATTTTGAAGCATTAGAGTTGATGGTAGCCAATGAACAAGGATATTTATCTTGGGAAGCAGGAAGACAAGTTAAATGGTTGGTACAAAAATTTGTTATTCCTCAACATTTAAAAGGTTATCCCTTACAAGGACTTTTTTTGAGATTATCCTTAGCTTGGTGGGCAGAAAAAGCAGAAATTTTTGTCGATGGAAATTTAGTTCAAGAGGGAGATTTATTTGATTCTTCAGCTAGAATTTTGTTAACATCTTCTGCTCAAATAGGTCAAGAAATTATCGTTTGTTTACGGTTAGTTAGTCCAGGTCATGATATTGGAGCTTTAATGCGTTCTCAATTACTTTATGAAAGTGATTATCATGCCATTGATCCTGGTTTTGTGGCTGATGAAATTAATGTTGTATATAAATATATATCGGCATTTGAAGCTAATAATTTAGAATTTTTAGAAGTCACTATTAATGAAATTAATTGGAATTATATTGATAATTTTCATAAGTTTAATTCAGAATTAAATAAGATTCGTGAGCAGTTACAACCTTTGATTAGTAAGCTCAAAAAACGTCATTTTAATATTGTAGGTCATGCTCATTTAGATATGGCTTGGTTATGGACCGTAGATGAAACTTGGGAGGTTGCAGAGCGGACTTTTTCCTCGGTTATTAATTTACAAAAAGAATTTAATGACCTCACATTTTGCCATACAACCCCTGTTATTTATGAATGGATAGAAAAAAATCGTCCTGAGCTTTTTAAAAACATTCAAGCTTCATATAAAGCAGGTAAATGGGAAGTTTTAGGAGGAATGTGGGTTGAACCAGAAGTTAATTTAGTATCAGGAGAATCTCTTGTTAGACAACTTTTATATGGACAAAAATATATTAAAGAAAGGTTCGGTAAAATAACAGAAGTTGCTTGGTTACCTGATAGTTTTGGCTTTTGTTTACAGTTACCACAAATTTTTAAAGAAAGTGGCATTAATTATTTTGTTACAGGCAAACTTCACTGGAATAATAGCTTTAAATTTCCTCATGGTGCCTTTTGGTGGCAATCTTTAGACGGAACCAAATTATTAACTGTTATGTCTCCTCCAAATGTGGAAGGAGTGATGACAACTAATCCGATTTCTATGACCAATTATAGTGTTCAATGGGAACAACAAACTGGGTTAAAAGAGATATTATGGATTCCAGGAGTGGGAGATCATGGAGGTGGTCCAACCCGTGATATGTTAGACGTGAGTAAGCGTTGGCAAAAGTCACCTTTTTTCCCAAAAATTGAGTTTTCTACTGCTAAAAATTACTTAGATAAGGTTAAAACTAATATCGATAATGGATTAGCTATTCCTGTGTGGGATGATGAACTTTATTTAGATTTACATCGCGGTTGTTATACGACTCATGCTGATCAAAAATGGTTTAATCGTCGTAGCGAAGAATTATTATATAAGGCGGAATTGTGGTCCTCTTTAGCAGCTATTATTGAAGGGAGATCGATTGACATTAATGTTAAAAATCAGATAGAAAATGCTTGGAAAAAAGTCTTATTTAATCAATTTCATGATATCTTACCAGGGACAGCTATTACCGATGTATTTGTAGAAGCAAATCAAGACTGGAAAGAAGTTCAAACCATAGGCAATGAACTTTTAGAATCTGCTTTAAAAACCATTGTTAGTTGTATTAAATTTCCTCCTAATCCTGATCTTCAAGCCAAACCCATTGTTGTTTTTAATCATTTAAACTGGGAGCGTTCTCAAGTAGTAGAAGTTGATATTATTGCTCATAAATATAAGGTTTATGATTTAGATGGTAAGGAATTAAAAAGTCAAATTTCTCATGATAATAAGTTGCTCTTTTTAGCCAAAAATATTCCATCTATCGGCTATCGTATTTTTTGGTTAATTCCGAATCACAATGAGCTAGAATATCAGGAACAATTGACAGAAAATAAAACTATTTTGGAAAATGATTATGTCCGAGTTGATATCAATGATAAGACGGGTAATATTGATAGTATTTATGACAAAATTAATGACATACAAATTTTAAAAGAACAAGGCAATCAGTTACAATCTTTTCGAGATCAAGGACAATATTGGGATGCTTGGAATATTGATCCTAACTATCATAATCATCCCTTAGCTGCTCCAGAATTAGTATCCCTAGAAACCTTAGAAAGTGGGCCGATTCGCTGGAAAATAAGAGTAATTAGAAAAATAGGTGTCTCAGAATTTATCCAAGACTATATATTAAACATAAACTCCCCTATTTTAAATATAAAAAATAAAGTAAATTGGCAAGAAAATTATGTCTTAGTGAAAGCATCTTTTCCTTTTAATCTAAACAGTGATTACACCAGTTATGAGATTCCTTTTGGAACCATTGAACGAACAAATAAACCCCAAAACCCTCATGAAAAAGTAAAATGGGAAGTCCCTGCTTTAAGATGGGCAGACTTAAGCGATAAGGATAAAAACTATGGGGTTAGTCTATTAAATGACTGTAAATATGGCTACGATAGTCAAAGCAATCTTTTACGACTTACTCTATTAAAAAGTCCTCGTTGGCCTGATCCTATTTGTGATATTGGTTATCATGAATTTAGTTATGCAATTTATCCTCATAAAGGTAGTTGGCAAGCAGCAAAAACCGTCCATAAAGCTCGTGAATTTAATATTCCCTTGCAAATTATAATACCTGAGCAACATATCAGTAAAAAGTCTCAACTACCTCCTATTTTTTCAGGTTTAGAGATAGAAAGTGATAATTTAATATTATCCGCCTTTAAACCTTCAGAAAATGAAGATAATTGTTATATTTTACGCTGTTATGACTGTGAGGGAAAACCCAGCAATATAACCATTAAAAGTGATTTAGATTTAACCCTAGGCCAAACAGTCAACTTATTAGAAGAAGCAAAAAATAATAACCAGAAAATTGCCCCTTGGAAGATAATCAGTTTGCAAGTTCACCTACGAACAGTAGACAAAAGAAAATCCCCATGATAGGATACGAAGTTTGACTATAAGGATAATAAACATGGCTGAAATTCAATTTTCTCGTGGTGTCTCAGAACCGGTTGTTCCTGAAGTGCGCTTAACCCGTGCGAAAAGTGGTAATAGTGGAACAGCAACCTTTATCTTTCAATCTCCGAAAATTTTTGATGTTGAGAGTACAGATGAAATTACAGGAATGTATTTAGTTGATGAAGAAGGAGAGATATCTACGACTGAGGTTAAAGGAAAATTTATTAATGGAAAACCCACAACAATAGAAGCGATATTAATTATGGACTCTGCTGACAAATGGGATCGTTTTATGCGCTTTATGGAACGGTATGCACAAGAAAACGACTTGGGTTTTTCCAAAGCTAAATAATAAAATTTTCTGCTTTTGATAGGGATAGGGAAGAGGGGGAAGTGACATCCTCCCACACCAAATCACAGATTATGGTGTGGGCTTCTACATTCGACATCTTTCTTCATCTCCCCACACTCCCCAAACTTGCTCTATGTCCATTTTTCACCCTGATGATCAAACCCTAATACTTCGCTGTGTTATGGCAGTCGTTAGGGATAGCCGTGACTTTCATCGCAGTGGACAACTGATACAAAAACGACTGACTCAAGCTGGCTATTCCGTCATTCGCAATGAGCGAAAAAAGGGGTTTCAAGCCTCCAAATTCAGGGCTCCATAATTCGCCAGAAGCGCATTCTGATTGACGTTTTAACCCTAAAAAGGAAGACGAGGAACGTTCTTAACAAACCCTTCAATACTTTGATACATTTCTGCTAAGCGATCCCCATCCACATGAATCTCTTGAGTAGGATAGTTCTCCAAAATTTCAATTAAGCGAATATTTTTATCCGATAATGCAGAAGTAACTAAAGCCCCTCTTAATGATTCTCTGTTAGCTCTTTTTGAAGGGGTATGAATCACTTCTCCAACCGGATCAAGCATCATTCCTCCCGCAAAGCTATTGAGAACTTTCGATAAAAAGACGGGATCAACATCTACATTATTGTTCAATAACGCCCTTAGTTCTTCGGGTTGTTTATTGGCTAATTTAAGATAAGCTTTTAATGAACTAGAAGCTTCTCCTGTATTCGCTAAGGTACTTAATTCTTCAACCGATACCGACTCTCTTAAAATACTATATTTCAAAATAACTGTTTCGGCCGCTTTTGCCTGTACTTGAGCAAACAATAAGCCGAACATACTAATCAAAAGACTCAAAATAAATTGAGACTGTTTAAAGTGAGTTTGTGTGTGTGTGAGCATCCTTAAACAATATCGCTGCAAATATTTTTATTTTTATTATCTACAATTTTCAACAAATTGCAAGAGTTTCAAGACAGTTACTCAAAGTGTCACAAAGATAATTGGTTTTCTTCCCTACAAAATCAATGACTGAAAACAAGGATTTTAAGCCTCCAACTTAAGGACTCGGTAATTCTAAATTCTGATTGACAAATCTTCTCTTTACGAAGATAACAGATTTCAAGTTAACCAGGGATGAAAAATCTCAATATAATAGAATATGAGCAGAAAAATAAGGAAGGTATCAATGACACTTCAGCCTGAAATTATGAAATCTGTTGAACAGTTAGGCTACCGTGTTACCGTTGGTGATGTGGCAGCACAAGCAGGATTAAATATTAATTTAGCACAACAAGGATTATTGGCTTTAGCCTCGGATGTTTCTGGCCATTTACAAGTGGCTGAGTCAGGAGAAATTATTTATCTTTTCCCTGAAAACTTTCGTACCATTCTCCGTAATAAATATTGGAAATTACAATTAAAAGAAACTTGGGATAAAATTTGGAAAGTTTTATTTTATTTAATTCGCATTTCTTTTGGTATTATCTTAGTGGCTTCCATCATTTTAATGATTATTGCTATCACTGTCATTATTATTGGCATTAATTCTAGTCGAGATGGAGATAATGGTAGTTCCAGTAGTCGGGGGGGCAGTTATCGAGGTGGTGGCATTTTCTTCTTCCCTAATTTTGGTGATTTATTTCTCATCTTTTATCCCGACTATAGTTATCAACGGTATGGCAATTCTTCGAGATCATCTCGTTCTAAAGACTCCAATGATATGAATTTTTTGGAAGCTATTTTTTCATTTCTATTCGGAGATGGTGATCCCAATTATAATTTAGAAGAACGTCGTTGGAAAGCCATTGGTACAGTGATAAAAAATAATAAAGGGTCAATTATTGCTGAACAAGTCGCTCCTTATTTAGATAATATTGACCAATACAATCAAGAAAATGAAGACTATATCTTACCCGTTTTAACTCGTTTTAATGGAAATCCTGAAGTCTCTCCTCAAGGGGAATTAATTTACCATTTTCCTGAATTACAAGTAACCGTTCAAGAATCTAACAAAAACTCAATTTCTAGTTATTTACGAGAAAGATTATACAAGTTTAGTGAAGCCAGTAGTAATCAAATTATGCTATCTATTGGTTTGGGTGCATTGAATTTTATTTTAGCCCTAGTGTTAGGCTCGTTTTTCAAAGATCCGAGTATTGTTGAACAGTTTGGAGGCTTTATTGCCTTTATCGATTCCATTTATTTGCTACTATTAGGATATGCAATTGCTTTCTTAGGTATCCCTTTAATTCGTTATTTTACCATTCAATGGAAAAATAATAACATAGACGAAAGAAACAGCAAACGACGAGAAAGAAACACAGTATTACAACAAAAAGATGAAACCATACAACATAAATTAAACTATGCAAGTCAGTTTGCTAATCAAGCAATTGTTCAACAATCTGATATTGCTTATACCACAGAAAAAGATATCTTAGAACAAGAAGATGAAGACTGGCAAAAACGTCTAGATTCTTTGGATAATTAAGACTCTAAAAAAACAATTATGTACTACCAGCGACGAGCCAACCTAGATGATGCAGCAGCCATCGCTCCTCTATGGATGGCTTTTTTGAAAGAGCGATCGCAGCACGATTTATCCATGATTCTCAAACCCGATTTTGACTATCTCTCCTACGTCAAGCAAAAACTAGACTCTGCTTCTATTTATACCTTTGTCTTAGAAGAAGGTGAAAATAAACATATTGTGGGTTTTTTATCCACTTATTTTCATGACGAAGCCCCAGCGTTGGATTATGAGGGGATAGGAGACAATCCTTTCCAACCTCGTCGTATTGGTGGAGCCATTGGGATGTATGTGCAACCGGAACATCGTCAACCCCAGGCTATCGCTCAATTAGTGGAAGAAGGACTTAAACTTGCTCAAAAACTGAAAATTACTGATTTCGATTTACTCATCAGTATGGAACAAACAGGAGTCCATAAGCTATTAGAAAGGTTTGGATTTACAAAAGCAGCCATTCAATATACAAAGCATTATGACATAAGTGAGTCTGAATTAGAAACCCTCAAATCTCCTGTATCTCAAGGAATAGTGGTTAAAATGCCAACTCCTGGGATGATTCCTTTACGAGATCCTAAGACACAGCAACCTGTTATTAACCCTCAAGGAGAACAGGTGTTTTTAAACCCAGTTAAAAACGAGGCGGGAGAGACTTTAAAAAGTAGTAATGGTTTACCTATTTATGGGACTCCCTTACGAGATCCTGAAACTCAAAATTGGGTATTTGATGCAGCAGGAAACTTGGTCACCTGTCCCGTTTTATTAGATGAAAATAATAACATTATCGAATATCAAGCCATTCCTGTTTTTTGTCCCCCTTTATATGAACGAGCAGGGGATAAAATACATTTGAAAAAAGATGCTCAAGGTAACTATTTATTTGCCGAAATTGATAAGAATAAAGACGGAACTATCAAGCTATCGCCTGACGGAAAACCCCTGTTTAAATCAGCTTAATTTGTTGATGATATAATCATTCTAAGGGCATATTATATTATGCCCAAATCTATGTTATTCGTAGTAACACAGTCTTCTAGACTGTACAAGCAAGATGCTTGTGTTACGGGATGCACAATTCAATTTGTCAGTGATATATTTATGAGGTGATTAACAATGAACCATAAACCCCATTACAATGTCGATCATGAATAATATCCGGAACCTATCGGGGAATTACCTCCTGAAATGAAACATTATGCGCGCACTAAAGACGAACAAATTAAAATTAATCAAGAAGGAATAGAAATGATGCGAAAATGGAGAGAAAAAGCCAAACAACGTGAAGAAAACTTAACATCAAAAGAAAAATAAAAAGAATTAGAAGCATGGAAAATGGTAGAAGAAACCATTGACACATATCGCAATAGAAAGTTATTTGAGCAACAATGATTATTTTTTTGGATACTAATATTTTAGGTAAACTTTCTAATCCTAACGCTCATCCAGATGCAGTTGAATGTAAAGTTTGGTTTTAGCGTCTATTAGCAAGGGACGTTTATTTTGTTTCCTCAGAACTTTGTTTTTATGAACTAAAACGAAGTTTAATTTTATCAGTTAAACAAGGGAATGATCCCGAAGGACTAGAACAGGCAAACAATTTAAGACAACTGATTGACGTTTTAATTGTTGATGAATAAGTAGCAAATATGGCCGCAGAAATCTGGTCAATTTCTCGTTTACAAGCAACACCAACCGCAGCAGATAACTCGTTAGAGATTGATATCATCATTGTGCTCATTGGCAATTATTAGTCAACAAGTTTCCAGGTAGATATATTGTTGTCAGTACCACCAATCTGAAACATCTCAGGTTATTTAATGAAGCAGAAGAATGGCAAAAAATTAATTAACTCTTAGGGTTGACAAAATTGACTTTATTGTTAACGATTTTCTCATCTTTTTTACTTTTTCCACCTCTCCCTCGATACAAGATAAGTAAAACTTATGAAAAATCTTCATAACAAAGAAAATAAAAAATTTTGCTCATCTTTACATTACGCAATGTATGAGAATTATTATCAATAAGCAACGAGGTTAGGGGCTTGTGGTATAATATACGAGCATAAAAATCTGTAGCCAGTTTTTCTACTTTTAAAAAAAGGCTAAATATCCCCAATTCTTCGTCACTGTTTAATAAGCTATCGCTACACATAAGCTCTTTTAGGGAAAAAATAGAAACTTTTTTGAGCAATTGTACTAAATTAATGTAAAGGAATATAAAGCCGCTCTTGACAAAGCAGTCAAAATAGCAACTAGGGTTTTTGAGCAGTAAAATAGTATTTTTCTGGTTAAGAATAGATTAATCAATAATTTTACGTAAATTCGTTAGTAACTGATGAATTTGTGAAATGTTTAATTGATCAGGATTTGTCTTATTTTGCTTTATCAAATCTTTAAAATAGGGACTATCTCTTTACTAAAAATTTATAATTTACTTTTTAATTTTCTGTATATTTACTAACTTATTAATTATCTTTACAAGGGATGTGAAAAAACTGATAGGGTTGTGTTATATTACTGGTAAAAATTTTTAAATTCATATCAGCACTATTGAAAAATAAATTGTGAAAACTGTAGGGTGGACAAATCAAAGACTTACGTGAACTCCTTATAAACTAGACAACTTTTCCCACCTGAAAAAACCAGTATTATCCACTTTATTTTTCTATGTAATTATTGAGTAATATGATTGACCATGATCGTTTATTTAAAGAATTAATCTCAACATTTTTTGTAGAGTTTATTGATTTATTTTTCCCTGAAGTTCTCACTTATCTAGATCAGGAATCAATTACCTTTTTAGACAAAGAAATATTTACCGACGTTACCGAAGGAGAGAAGTATGAAGGGGATTTAATTGCTAAAGTTAAATTTCAAGAAAAAGATGCTTATTTTTTGATTCATGTGGAAGCACAAGCAACTGCTAAAACAGAATTTAATCGACGAATGTTTACTTATTTTGCACGTTTCCATGAGAAGTTTTCTTTACCTGTGTATCCTATTGTTATCTTTTCTTATGACAGTCCCAATAAAGAAGCAGTCAAACAATATGAGGTAATATTCCCTGATTTTAAAGTCTTAGAATTTAATTATCAGGTGATTCAATTAAATCTTTTAAATTGGCGAGATTTTCTCAATCAATCTAACCCAGTTGCCTCTGCATTAATGGCGAAAATGAAGATTGATCCCAAAGATAGACCTAAAGTTAAAGCAGAATGTTTGAGGTTATTGGTAACATTAAAATTAGACCCTGCGAGAATGCAATTGATTTCGGGGTTTGTGGACACTTATCTAACCTTAAATCGTTCAGAAGAAATACAATTTCAAACAGAAATTGATACATTTAGTCAACCCGTACAGGAGGATGTTATGGAAATTACAACCAGTTGGATGAGACAAGGTATTGAGCAAACTGTTGAACGACAAAAAGGGGTTATTATTCGTCTGATTAAACAAAAGTTAGGGAATATTTCTCCATCGTTAGAAACCGACATTATGGGATTAACTATTGATCAGGTGGACAGTTTACTAGAAGCTTTATTCGATTTTTCTTCAGTTAATGATTTAAGAAACTGGTTATTTGAACAAGGTATTGAACAGGGAACGGAACGAGAAAAAAGTTTAATTCTTCGTCAACTTAAACGAAAGTTAGGTGATATTCCTACATCATTAGAAACTCAAATTACAGAGTTAACTATTGACGAAGTGGAAGCTTTAGGAGAAGCTTTATTAGATTTTTCTAGCATTGATGATCTAGTTAACTGGTTAAATGTTTGAGCTTATTAGTAACATGACGAAACTTAATTCTAACTCTCAATTAAATAGTGTTCTTTCTTTAGATAAACTACTAATCTATCGAAAAACTGCCAAAAATAATTGGCAAAAAACTCGACAGCAAAGAGAAGATAGATTACAACAAGCTTGGGAATTAGTTGATTTAGCTAAGACTGTATTAAAAGAAAAGTTTGGAGTGACAAAAGTAATGGTTTTTGGTTCTATTCTTAATGAAAACTGTTTTAATTTAGCGTCTGATGTGGATATTGCTGCTTGGGGAATATCTCCTACAGATACGTTTCAAGCAATGGGTGAACTTAGGGAACTAGATGATGAAATAGAAGTCAACCTAGTTGATATTAATGCTTGTTCACAACAGTTAAAAGATAAAATTTTACAGGAGGGGCGAGAAGTGTAATGGAAAGCTATCGAGTTTTAGCAGAAAGAATTAAGTTTGAATTAGAGAACTTATAAAAATTGATAATTCGAGGAGAAAGAGCAATGAATGCTTATCAAACTACTTTAGATAACCAAGATTTATTTTTAGATTCTGTCGCTCTTAGTTTACATGATTTTTATACGGTTTTAGAGTTGATTTTTTCTAAAATTGCTACTACTGTAGATGAAAATATGCCAACAGGAAAACAATGGCATAGAGATTTATTGATTCAAATGAGTTTAGATATTTCTCAAACAAGACCTAAAATTATCTCTCAAGAAACAGTGACTAATCTTGATGAATATAGAAGATTTCGTCATGTGGTTAGAAATGTCTATGGTAATGAAACAGCTATTAAAAAATATACAGAAAATTATTAAAATAAACTTAAAAAATAACTGCAAAACTAAAGACTGACATTATCATCAACTAAACTAATTTAAGAAAACTACATTAAAATGAACACTAAATTAGCTATAGAGTTATTAACCCAATCTCACAACGATTTAAAAACGTTTTTAACTGGCTTAGGATTGTTAAATAATGAAACAGCGATCGCCTATTTTAAAACTGTCTTTGATGCTGCTTTTCAAGTCTTTTTAGATGAATATGATGACTTAAAAGCTAAAGTTAATGTAACATCTTCTCAAATAGAAACAATTGAAGATAGTTTAACACTTGCTGATGATTATCATCGGTTTGAAGAGGAAAGATTACAGGAATTAATGGTAGAAAAAAACAGTTTAATAAAAGAAATTAATGAGTTTAAAAAACAGAAAAAAACTATTGAAAAAATTAGAGATTCATCCCAAGAAAATACTCAGATTAATTCCATTAAAGAGGAGATTAAAAACAACAATAATAAATTATGGGAACTTCAGAAAGATGTCAATAATAAAGACCAATTAATCATTGATTATCAAAACCAGATTAACGACCTAATAGAGCAAGAAAGTTCACATAGAAAATTGGCAGAAAAGTATCATAAAGAATCAACATATATTCGGAAAGTAAGAAGACGTGAAAATACTATAGTAGAGATAAAACAAACAAACTATAATAAAATAAAGGCAAGAGATGAACAGTATGCTCTAGCTGATTTAGCCAGAAAAAAATCCTCTAATTTAGAAAAAAAAATTAAGGATTTAGAAAAAAATATTCAAGATAATAACTCATTAATTGACAACCTTATAAAAAAAATAGAAAAAGCAAATTTATCTATCGAAAAACTTTTAGAATCTGAGACAAATTCTATAAAAGTAAAAATTAATACAATCAAAAAAGAGATTAGTAAAACTGAAAGTGACTTATGGGAAAGAGATGAAAAAATTAGTAGTAAAAAACGATTAATTATTGATTATCAAAACCAGATTAACAACCTAATAGTGAAAGAAAGTTCTCATATAAAGTTAGCAGAAAAGTATAATAAAGAATCAACATATATTCAGGAAATAGAATGGCGTGGAGGTCCAGTATCCAGAATAAGAACAGACTATAATAAAATCAAGGCAAGAGATGAACAGTATGCTCTAGCGAAAAATACCAAAAAACAAGCAGATAATCTAGTTGAAAAATTAACATCTTTAAACAAAGAAATCGAACAAGATAAATTATTTATTGAAGCTCTTAAAAATCAGTTAATTAGCTATTCTGTACAACTAGAAGCACAAAAGGACTTATTATCTCTAAGTAAAATAGATATTGTTCAAAAATTAGAGTTAATTGAGTTACAAATTCAACAGAATACAGAAGATTTAGAGAGGTTAAATAATCAGGATATTTTTGAACAGGAAACTGTTGTTAACAATGCGAATCAAAAATTATCTGATCTACAAAGTGAGTTACAGGAGTTGAAAGCAACTGCAATCTTAGCAGAGACAGAATTAACTGATTTTGAAACCATTAATGCTTATTTATTAGCGGAAGATGTAACAGGTTTCTTAGATTGGAATATTGATGAAGATACTCCCGAAGTTGTCAAGTTATGGCAGCAATATTTAGCAGTGGAAGGGGAAGAAATAATCTCAGAAAGAGTGACTTCTTTACAGTCTCAAGCAACGTCAGAAGATGCGGTAACGGTTGCTTTAGAAGCGGATAGTATTGAAGGTTATATTATTTTAGGTGCGGATTTAGCAGAGGAAATTGAGAGTTTATCAGCTATTTGGTTAGAGAATTTACAAGAGTCTCATCAGTTGACAGTTGATGTCTGGAATTTATCGGAACAACGCACGGAAGCAGTTAATGAATTAGAGAGTTATATAGAGGATAATTTAGCAGATCCAGAAGGGGATTATTTATTAGATAAAATTCAGTTACAAGAGGCAATCGCACGTCAAGAAGCTCAGATTAATTATGCTGATGCTTTAGGGGAGTCTGTTGATAGTTTGGAAGAAGCGATCGCTGTTTTAACTACTCAGCAACAACAGGTTAATTTATTATCTGAAAAAATTGACCATATTTCAACTTTAACTAGCTTAGAAAAAGAATATGCAAGATTAGGAAGTCAAGCTTCTGACTCATTACGTTCTGATTTAATTGAGATTTTAAATGAAGAAATTGATCTAACACAGCAAGATTTAATCATTGAAGTTGATTTATCTGATGAGCAACAGGAACAATGGTTAGAAACCAATTTACACAAATATATTGAACAAAAACAAAATCACAGACCACAGCAAGAGATAAAAAATTTACTAAAGACTAATCAAGAACAGGCTATTTCAAGTCTCCAAAACTTAAGAGTAGAAACTGCATACTTAACCCTACAAGCTGCACAAAATCCAGATAAATTAGAGAATTATTTACAAGCTTATCTTGCCAGTGATAAAACCGAAGCCTCTCTTAACCAACTTCGTAACCAATACTATCCTGCCTTATCCGACGCAACCACCCTTTACAACCTGCAACAACAAATAACCGACGAACTCACCAACTCCCAACAACAACTAGAAACCCTAAAAGCCCAAATTGCTCAAAAACAAGCCAATGCAACCGCAGCCTTATCTCAAGCAGACTGGTACGAAGAACAAGCAGCCATACACTGGGAAAATAGCCGAAAAGCTGGCCCCACTTGGACAGAATATCGTAAAGCTAAAGGAAAATCAGGCAGAAGTGAAACCGTTGCTGTTACCCATGTAGATCACCATTGGATCACCTGGGATAGCTACACCAAACAAGCAACCAACCTCAGAAAACACGCAGCCAACCTAGACCAAGAAGTTATCGAAGACACCCAACAACAAAACCTTACTGACCAACTGATCGCCCAATGGCAAGAAGCAAACGTTGCAGCAGATACAGCCGAACTAACCCTAGATCAATTTATCGCCGAACTCGAACTATTAGAAGCGCAACGGCAACTCCTTCCTGAACAAGAGGCACAACTAGAAACCTTTTCCGAGTTACTCCCCACCCTCAAAGAACAACTAGCGATCGCACAACTTGCAGCAGAAGAAGCCAAAACAAACACCGCAACAGAACAAAACGAATACGACAGCAGTAGTCAAACCTATCAAACCGCCCTCAATGATGTCCTAGAAAAAAAAGCCACCCTAGACACCAATACACAAAACCTCCTGCAACAAATAGCCAACACTCGCACCTGGGTTGAACAGCAAAGCCTTTTCCTCGACACCGAACTTTCAGAAACTATTGCGCTACAGTTACAACTGCAAACCCAACTCGATACAATCGCCCCCGAAAGCGAAACTAAAACCATTCAACTACAACAATCAATCGATCTCCTCAGCCAAAAACAGATCATCCTCACAGCACAACAAACAGCCCTCACCCAAAAAATCACCCTTCTCGACGCACAAAAAACCGTCATTGAAACCGAACATCAACTATTGCTATCCACCATAGACAGTCCCGACAGCGACTATAGCAACCTCGAAAATCAACTCTTAGACGCACAAAACGCCCTCGCAGAAGTCCAACAACTCGCCCAACAAGCAGAAGCCACCAGCATCGCTTTAACCGCCTCTATGGAAGATTTACAAGCATTTCTAGAGGTGCAAAACGACCAATATTTAAGCGAAATACAAGCCAAACACTCAACCCTGCAACAACTTCTCGACGCAACGGCACTCAAAGAAAACTATAGCCTCCTCGCTACAGAAAAACAGTTACAACTCAACACCCTCGAAACCCAACTACAAACCCGTCTTATCGAAGCAACCGAAGCAGGAAGTCAAGAAGCAGCCTATCTTTTAACTGTTGCGCAACAGAACAACTTCGCCACTGCCGCCGAAATTTATTACCGTGACTATCGAGACTTAATGACTGATACAGGAGGTGGTTGCGCCGGAGGTATTGCTAGACCGGATGATGCTCTCAAAGCTGACCATTATTACCACGAAATGCTCAAACATCTGGCATTACAGGAACAAGCGCAACAACAAGCCGATCAATTTGCCATAGTTAAAGAAGCTGCCCAAGAGCATATCGATCTCATCCAACAACAACAGGCGATCGCACAAACAGAATTTAATGATATTCAAAGCAATATTAGTAATACTCAAGAAGACATCGAAAGCTTACAGCAACAGTTAAATATTGCCGAACTTCGTATCGATGCCCTCGAATATCTCAGGAATTGGACAGAACAAACCCTAGTCCAACTGCTACAAGTAGAACAATTAAATCTGGCACAAGCCACCCTAGAACAAGAGTTTGCCCAACAAAGACAATTAGGCATCGACGAGAGTATAACCGCTAAATTTGAGAAGCAACAGGCAGATATTGCCAGAGATCGAGCCATTGCTACGGCAAAAATCGAACAATTAAACCAATTACAAGCTGAAGATGCCCTACAACAGGCATTAAACGACCTAAGAACAGACTTAGGATTGCAACCCATCGAAGATATTATCCAACAAGCCGAATATAAAGGGCAACTAGCAGGTATTTTAAGTGAATTAGAAACAATCAAAACTCAACCAGAATTACCCGAAAATATTCAAACTATTCTGGCAGAAACCACCGCCGATATACACGACGCATTACAAGGAAAAGAAGCCGAAACCATACAAGAAAATCTCTTAAATAGTGCCAACGCCTTAATTACCGAAGCCAATGAATTACAAACAGAAATAGCCAAATTAGACGAAGAAGAAGAACAATTATTAGGGATATTAAACCAGTCTGAGACTGACCTTCAAGGAGCTACTAAAGCCCTCTACGATGAGATTATCAGGAGTCAGGAATTAGGAGAAGAAACCGATGAGATTAACCAAGATTACTTAGAAGTTTTATATAAGATTGGTTATGCAGAAGGTGCAGTCGATTTATCCAGTGAATTAGCCAAGCAATCTAAAGATATTTTAAATCAGATTATTGAGGGGAGAATACAAGAAAGAAAGGCGAGAAAGAAAGCATTTGTTAACGAATTATTAGGGACAGTTACCTTAGTTATTTCTGTTGTAGCAGCAGTTTATACCGCAGGAGCAGCTTTATCTGCCTTCGCAGGAGCAATAGGTCAAGGAGCAACTTTCGCAGCAGCAACAAGTATAGCAGCTACAGCAGCAAGCACAGCAGCTACAGGAACCTTTATTAATACATTAACTACTATTGGAGCATCATTAAGTGCCGTTCAATCTGCTTATAATGGTGATTGGTCGGGGGCTATTTTTAATGCAGGAATGGCAGCATTAGGGGCTGCTAATATTGCTAATCCTAAAGCAGAATTAGGGTTAGGAGGTATCCAATCATTCAAAGATGCTCAACAGGTTGCTTCAGGATTATACTATGGTTATCAAGCTACGGAATCAGGAGATAATTTATCAGCATTATTAAACGTTTTTAGTGCGGCATTACCCATAGGTAACTTGACAGAATATAATTATTTATCTCAAGCGGCTTTTAGCATTAATAGTGGAGTTCAATTAGCAGAAGAAGATGAATGGTTAGCTGCTACTTCTAACTTTTTAAATGCTGCATTTACGTTAGCTGATAATCTATCTGAAACCTTTGGTGATGACTTGGCTGTATCAACAGAAGTTCTTGATATTCTTAGTAGAGTAGAATTAGCTGTTAATATTGGAGATGGGGTTCAAACTATTAGTGATGATGGTAGTTTAGAAGGATGGTTAAGAGGTGTTCAAGGAATAGCAGGTGGAGTGACTAATTATTTTCAAGAGCAAAAAGAAATAGAACAGAAAGAAGAAGAAGAAGAACAAGAAAAAGAAAATGATGATAATACCGACAATAATGAAGACAATCAAAATGATACAGAAACAGGAAATGATGATCATTCTTCTGGTGATACTGGTAATGAAAATCAAGATAATACTGATACGGTAGATGATACTTCTTCTGATAATACTGGTAACGAAAATCAAGACAATACCGATACAGTAGATGATAATTCTTCTGGTGATACTGGTAACGAAAATCAAGATACGAATAATAAGGATTTAATTAAAGATATACTCAAAGACGCTATAGATGTTCTTGAAGATGTTAATAATGCTCGTCAAGGATTATCTCTTTTATATAAAGATCCAGAAGAACTTTTAAATGAAAATGCACGAAAACTCTTAGAAGATGGAAGAGAAATACGAAAATATCTAAATGAAAAAGGAGAATTGGTTGTTGATTATATCAGTAACAAAGTAGAAAAAGTTGTTGACTATATTGATGATAATGGACATAAAGTTGTTGAATATATAACCAAAACAGGAGAAAAAATTGTTGATTATATTGATGATAATGGTCATAAGGTTGTTGAATATATAAGTGAAACAGGAAAAAAAGTGATTAATTATGTTGACGATAATAGCCATAAGGTTGTTGAATATATAAGTGAAACAGGGTATAAAGTTGTTGATTATATTGATAGGAATGGAAGCCAATTTATTAATTATATTGATAAGAATGGAGGGAAGGTTGTTGAATATATAAGTAAAAAAGGAGATAAAGTTGTTGATTATATTGATAAAAATGGAAGCATACTTATTGAGTACGCAAGCCAAAAAGGAGATAAAGTTGTTAATTATATTGATAAAAATGGGGGTAAGGTTGTTGAGTATGTAAGTGAGAAAGGAGAAAAGGTTATTAATTATATTGATAAAAATGGGGGTAAGGTTGTTGAGTATGTAAGTGAGAAAGGAGAAAAGCTTGTTGACTATCTATATGAAAAAGGAGAAAAAATTGCTAAACACCCAGTTTTTCAGAAAATTGAAAAAATTGATAATGCTTTAGGTTTAGGAAAGATTGGAGGAACAATTGGACTTGCTTTGAACTCAGCAGAGATAGCACTTGCTGATACAGCAGAAGAAAGAAATGTAAAAATAGCTAGTGCAACTGGAGCAGTTGTTGGTAGTTTTATGGGAAGTGTTTTCGGACCACCCGGAATTTTTGTTGGTGGAATAGTAGGAGAGTCTGTAGGGGAAACATTGGGTGAATGGTTTTTTGTCGATCCTCTAATTATTGATCTAGAAAACAATGGAATTAAACTAACAAGTATTCTGAACTCTTCTACTTTTTTTGACATTGATGGTGATGGTTATGCTGAAAATACCGCATGGGTATCTCCCGAAGACGCATTATTAACCATCGACTTAAACCAAGACGGTACCATTAATAATATTACCGAAGTCTTTTCCGAATACTTTAACGATGGTTCCCCCAACTCTGGTTTAGACGCATTAGCAACCCTAGACAGCAACCAAAACGGTATTATTTCCGCTACAGATACCCAGTTTAATCAGATATTGGTATGGCAAGATATTAACCAAGATGGAATCAGTCAACCCGACGAACTAAAAACCCTCATAGATCACGGTATCACCAGCATTAACCTCAACGGTATCACCACCGAAACCATCCAAGACGGAAATATCATCAAACAACGCTCAATATTCAACCGTAACGACGGAACCAGTGGGGAAATATCAGATATTGCTTTCCTCGTCACCCAAACAGGGTTTAAAGTCAACCAAACCGACACCGGAATAGAAATATTAGCCGAAGATGACACCGCAGTATCCCTCTTTATCCATGAAGACGAAACAGGGTTAACCCTCAACCTCGCAGACACTAACCTACAAGTTGCCATAGGAAACATTGGTAACGACTATCTCTACACCACAGCAAATAATGATATCTTCCTCTCAGGAGAAGCAGGAGACGATACCCTAGTAGGAAGTAACGGAAACGACTGGTTAGTAGGAGATGAAGGAAGCGATCGCCTAGAAGGTAACGCAGGAGACGACTTACTCTATATCGATGCACAAGACAACTTTATTGATGGAGGAGACGGTACAGATATTGCTATTGTTACCACTGCTGAAGCAGTCACCCTCGACTTAGGTGCAGCCAACCTAGAAATGGTTATTGGTAACGATGAAGATGACACCTTTACCCACTCTGGTAACTATACCGTTGTCATGGATGGAGGAAACGGAAATGACAGTCTAACTGGGGGAAGCAACGATGATGTCCTCACAGGAGGTGAAGGAGACGACTTTATCCAAGGAAGCAATGGAAGCGATCGCATAGAAGGTTCCCAAGGAAACGATAACTTACACGGTTGGGTTGGTTCAGACGAAATATATGGAGGGTTGGACAATGATACTTTACACGGACAACAAGACAACGACTCACTGTATGGAGACGAAGGAGACGATCAACTTCACGGGAACGAAGGAGATGATAGCTTAGAAGGAGGTGCAGGTTTAGATACCCTCTATGGACATCAAGGGAATGACACCCTACTGGGTAATATCGGAGACGATCAACTTTATGGGGATGCAGGGGATGACAGTCTGCAAGGTGGTGAAGGGAATGACCAACTTTTCGGCAATATTGGTCATGATATTCTAGAAGGGAATCAAGGGGATGACCTTATCTATGGTGAAGAGGGAAACGACACCATTTCTGGTAACGATGGTAACGATCAACTTCATGGATGGAACGGTGCAGATATCCTCAAGGGAGGAGATGGAGAAGATACACTCTATGGACACTTTGATGATGACACCCTAATCGGAGGAGAAAACAGCGATCGCTTATTTGGAGATCAGGGGAACGACTCTCTAGACGGAAACAGTGGCAATGATATCATTACAGGGGGAATCGGTAGCGATGTCTTAACCGGTGGTAATGACCTAGATATCTTTGTTTATAACAACTTCGATGACTCCACTACAACTAACCCCGATCGCATTACAGATTTTGAAACAGGCGATCGCATCGACTTTTCCAACCTTCCCCTTAATTCCTTCAATGACCTAAGTATCACGAAAACTGAGGGAATAACTACCATCTCAGTTAATAATCAAGACTTTGCCATTAATTTTGATAATGACCTAACCCTAACCCCAGAAGACTTTATCTTTAATGAGATTTCAGAAGATAGTTTCACCCTGACGCTTAATGGGACAACTGTCAGTTACTCAGATAATAGTCAGCCATCTTATGCCAATCAACACATTGTTGGGAACCTAACCTTCTCGGATAATACAGCTATTTTAGAAGGAAATACCTGGAAAGTATTGGGACTCAATTATAAT
>JASJEA010000142.1 GCA_030064935.1 Crocosphaera sp.
ATCGAAATTACAGGGGCGATCGCTTCAGAAACCCGTAAATATGTTCTTAAAGCCTTAGAAACCGTTAAAGAGAAGAAGTTCCCCGCATTATTATTACGGATCGACTCTCCTGGGGGAACTGTTGGCGACTCGCAAGAAATTTATGAAGCCCTACTAAGACTACAAGAGGAGAAGGTAAAAATTGTAGCCAGTTTTGGCAATATTTCCGCTTCCGGTGGGGTTTATATTGGCATGGGGGCACAACATATCATGGCTAACCCCGGAACCATCACAGGAAGTATTGGAGTAATTTTAAGAGGTAATAATTTAGAACGCTTATTAGACAAAATTGGCGTATCTTTTCAAGTCATTAAATCTGGACCCTATAAAGACATTCTCTCCTTCGATCGAGAATTGACAGAAGAGGAACATAGTATTCTTCAAGAGATGATAGATACCAGTTATCAACAGTTTGTGACGACAGTAGCCCAAGGCCGCAACTTAGATGTAGAAAAGGTAAAAACCTTTGCTGATGGGCGCATTTTTACAGGGCAACAAGCCTTAGAATTAGGTGTGGTCGATCGCTTAGGAACAGAAGAAGATGCCCGTCGTTGGGCTGCCGAATTAGCCGGACTAAACCCTGACAAAGCTTCGTGTTACACCATTGAAGAACCACAATCCTTACTAAATCGTTTTATTTCACGTAACCAAAGTAAGTCTAAACTGAGAACAACTATAGACTGGTTAGACTTTGAGCTCAAAACCAATGGCCAGCCCTTGTGGTTATACCGTCCTTAAATTAACATCAGTGAGGAGTGAGGAGTTATGATTTTTTTAAGGAAATAATAAGGGTTTGAGACTTCTGAATTTGAGTAAGTTGTCTAAAAACTACCTTATATAGAACTCAGGTTTAAATTAGGTTAAACCAAACCGAAAAATGGGTCTAGGGGTGAGACAATGGGAGTGCAAAGAGTAACTAACCAAAATTTGTTGGAGGGATGCGATCGTGACGTGGAAAGTAAGGGGTATTCGAGGGGCGACGACTGTGACAAAAAACAGCAAAGAAGCCATAAAAGAGGCAGTTGATGAGTTGTTGGATGATATCGAGTCCCAAAATGAACTCGATCCTGAAGATATTGTCAGTGTCACCTTTACAGCAACTCAGGATCTTAATGCCGTTTTCCCGGCTGCGATCGCCCGTCAACGTTCCGATTGGCAAGATATTCCTCTTCTGGATGTCCAACAAATGCACGTTGAAGGGAGTCTTCAAAGCTGTATAAGAGTCCTTATTCACGTTAATACCCCAAAACCTCGAAAAGATATTTTGCACTCTTATTTGCGGGATGCTCGCAGTCTCCGCCCGGATCTATGCCCCACTCATTGAGTTCCACTTCATAGATGATTTGTCAAGTCAATGATCTTTTTTTCTGGCTTTTTCAATTGATTGTTTCCTATATTTGTAATGGTTATTGAGGCGTTAATTATATTATTATTTTTATGATTGAGTAAGCTAATGACTAAAAATTATTGAATTTACATGGAGCAAGAGAACTCCCATTACAGCCAGGGTAGGAGCTTGACGGGAGAAGGGGCTGTGGGCTTAAGTAGTTCAGCCCACAGCCCCTCATGATACCAAATCCGCTCTAGAAAGTAGATAATCATATTAAGAGAGAAAAATAATTTTCCTTGTTTCAAGCCTCCAACTTGAGGTGGAGATAATTCTACATTCTAAATTCTGATTGACACTCCATGTCCATCTTTGCCCCATTATGAACCTTATTTTCATTGGGTATTCATCAGTTGCTCGAAGTATTCTTCAGCTAAAATAACATTATTTTCAGTAAATTTATTTCTATTTTCTACTGACAAGAAAACTTTACTATTTTTATTTTGTTTAAGTTGACGCTTCATATTATTAATGGCAAAATTTTTAGTGTAATCATTGGGTAAACCATAGGTAAAGAATATAGATAGTCTATCCCCAAATAAAGTATCATAAATTTTTTTTAGACGTTGATCTGTTTTTTGAGGAGAAACTTTAAAAATTTTATTTAACCCTTTTTTAAGGATATAATTAGGCTGTTTTAATAATCTCAGAGGAACAACATCTTTTTGTCCTGTATGAGTGAGTCTTACATCAAAAATGATAATATCTCCCGCTTTAGTTTGTAAATAAACCTCTTCACCTTGACTAATACTTGCAAATTTATGAGAACCCTTTTTAACTGTTAAACCTCCCCGATTATGATCATGATCTTGTAAATACAGTGCTACTTTATAAACTTTACAATCTGCTCTATCATAAGTTGGATAACCAAAATATCCCCCTTCCATAACTTTCATCCCGTCGTCTTTATGCCATGCTGATAAGGTGCGACAATGAAGATCACAATGGCTCGTAAACATAATCTTCTGTTGCCCTAATAATTGACGCATTACTGCGAGAATTTTAGGATGATAAAAAAGCCAATTAACTTCTGGAACTTCCACAGCAGCATTAGACTGAGTTAACCCAGAAGCAGCAGCTAAACCGTTATATTTAAAATGGTTTTTCAAGATTTTGGTTAGGTTTTCTTGTTCCGTTCCATTCAAAACATTCTTCACTATGACAAAGCCATTTTTTTCTATCTCATGATTTATGGTTTGTTTTTGCTCTAACATAATTTTGACTGTGACGTTAATAAAAATAATTTAAGGGCTTCAATATATAAAGCTATCCCGAAAAGGAATGCTCCCATAAGATTGTATTCTTGTTGATTGACTTAGTTAGCTAACATATAACTAACTGCTTGTTTATAGCGTTGAATTTGTTGTTCCTTTGAAAAACTTTCCCAGTATTTTTCTTCGGCATTTTCGATTATACAATCAATATTATTCAACTCATTTTTCCAAGCTTGAAACGCTGACACCAGAGTAGAAGGATTATCTGGGGAAAAGAGAAAACCTGATTGGCCATCTTGTATCAATTCTCTCACACCATCCACATCTGAGGCAATAACAGGAGTCCCCAAAGCCATTGCTTCTAAGATAACCTTGGGCATTGCTTCTGCTCGTGAGGGTAACACTAAAACATCTGCTCCATAAATAAAATCAAGACAATTATCTTTTGGACCTAAATATTCGACATGATCTCCCCAGCCACTAGAAGCAATTTTTTTGAGTAAAGACTTTGACCACTTTGCTGTATAACCAGTTGGACCAATTAAATATAACTTAAGATTGGGTAGTATATCAAGTATTTCTGGAAAGACATCTATAAGAATGTCCTGTCCTTTTCGGGGTTGGAGACTAGCAACACATACAGCTACTAATTGATCTTGAGGAAATCCCAATTCTTGGCGCAATGTTGACATTTGTTTTTCCCTAACTTGTTTGATCAAATCTTCTTGACAACAATTAGGAATATATAAGAGTTTTTCTTGATCAAGACTAGCTATATCAGCCCATTCATCTCGACAACGAGATGAAACAAATATGAAGTACGAATAATTTTGAAAAGCTTCAATTGCATAATCCAAAGAAAGATAAGAAGGTTTTTGAAAATGTCGAGGAGATTCATGAATAATAAGGGCTTTTTTGTGTGTAACTTCTGGATTAATATTTTCCCAAAATAAATGATTTCCTAAGCCATTGACGATAATGAGTTGTTGATCAAGTTGCCTTAGCTTATTTTTCTGTACTGAGTTGAATAATTGATTTAGTTTGTTTTGAAGTAAATCAATTAAATAATTTGGTATTTGCGACTTTCTCTGAGGTGGTTTTATGATAGCTTTTTCTTTTGAAAATAATAACCAGTCAGGAATATTTAAGCATTTTCCATTCTTTTCTTGGGGCAATAAAAAACTATTTTGCTTACTTTGACTAATTACAGTTATAGGAAATTCTGAAGCTAGTAAAGATATCAAAATATCCTTTCCAGCTTGAGGACCACCTGTTAAACCAGTGAGATCCTTGGCAATATATAAAATCATCTTAAAACCCTCTGTGAAAACCTCTGTTATCTAGTTTAATTATCATGAATATTACCAGTTTAATTTTATTTAGTTAAAGATTATTTTTTGGTAAATATCCATGGTTTTATTAGATATGTTAACCCAATCAAGATGTTCTTCTGCAAATTGTCTAGCCGCCTTACCCCTGACGTGTTGTTCCTGTGAATCCTCTGCTAGTCTCAATATAGCATTAACAAATCCATCTACATCACCAATGGGCAAAAGTTCAGCAAATGTATCTCTTGTATAGTCAAGTAAACCCCCCACATCATTAGAAATTACTGGTAGACCACAGGATATGGCTTCAACTAAGGCATTATTAGCTGTACAGTCTATTATCGGCAAAACTAACATACTGGCTTGTTGGTAAAGTTTTCGTAAACGTCGATCAGAAACTCCTTGATACCAATGAACTTGTGGATGACGAGCAAGCCGAATCAGGTTTTGATTATTGCGATCGCCAGCTGTCGTGGGCATAATAATATCAAATTGAATTGTAGGATTATGCCGAAGAACTTTATCAATGACACTAGCTAAAGTTTCGAGGTCCCGAAGATGTTTCCCAGAAAAAATACAACGAATAGAATCTTTTTTATTAGTAGAATCTTCCAGAGGACAGAAAAAATTTGTATCAACACCATGAGGAATAAAGAATACTCGTCCCGGTAAATACTTCTGAAAATACTCAACTTCCTTACTTCCCACCACAATTAAAGCATCTAAATTGGCAATATTTTTGCGATTTCGATGAACTAAACGCCACCACCCTGCAGGTTGATGGGATGTACCAATTATTTTACAAGATAAACGTTGCTTCCAATTCTGTAAAATACCTAGTTGATTTTCAACATAAGTTACATGGATTAAGTCAGGATGCCATTGTAACCCTTTTAAAATAACTTTAAGTTCAGCTATGGTACTGCTATCTGAGTTATACATAGGGCTGCCTTTGGCTTTTTTACCCATGTTTTCTATAATTGAAAGTAATAATGGATTACGGATATTTCCTGAATTTTGCCAAACGCTTTGATAAGTATCATCAGGTAGGAGTTTTGGTAAATATTGACACAATTGATCGTAACCACTGTGCTTTCCCATCCAGTTAAAACGCTTCCGCAGCCATAGTATTTTTGGGTTCATATTTAATCAAGTTATCCTATCAATAGTGAGTTACTAATTACAGTTAAATGACCAAAAAAAAGGCTTCCAAGCCTCTTCTTTTAAAGGGATGAAAAGCGATCGAGGGATTGCGAGGAGACCTCGCCATATCCAATCGACCAAGAGAAGAAGAATTTTCCTTGTTTCAAGCGTCCAACTTGAGGGGGAGGTAATTCGCACATTCTACATTCTATATTTTACATTCTCATTGACTCATTCAGATTTTATTCTATAAAACAATAACCCATAAATCGTTCCAATTTTATAGAGAAATTTACACTGATTATCAAATATTTCATCAATTTTATTATTGGGGGGAAAAATTATTTGCCTGAATAGCTTGAAAATATCATTTTTCATTAAAGACCAAACTCTCTTCATTCTTACTGATAGGATTAACGTAGTCTGATAGCGAAGTGCAACTGAACCTGATATTCCATTCCAAAATTGGCGTTTAATATGCCAATCTTTAGTGAGACGAGAAGCTGGTATATGATGGCTAACCATTGCATCAGGATGATAGTATAGTTGGTAGCCTTCTGATTTTAATTTATTATTTAAAAGTGCTTCTTCACAGGATAAAAGATTAGTCTTTTTGCGTCCCAGACTTGTATTGAAGCCATGAAATTTATCTAAAATATGCTTAGGATAGGCGATATTTGCTCCAGCAAGCCATTGTTTTTTTTGTAAAAAGTGAGGTTCTTTCGACCAATCTAAAACCGTTAATCCTAAAGTTAATCGATCAGATAACCAAGGGGGACGAGAAGTTTCCCAAATGGGCTCTATCTTGCCACCTACTGCACCAGGCTGCGGTTCAACTGTTTCAAAGGTTCTCAGGATGATTTCTAGCCATTGAGGAACGGCAATGGCATCATCATCGAGATAAGCGATATAGTCTCCTTTGGCCTGTTTCCAACCGGTATTCCGTGCTTGAGAAAGTCCTTGAATAGGCTCATATAAATAGCTTAGATTAGATATGTGAGAAAAATCCTCTGTGACAATTGTTTTAGTTTCATCGGTGGAGCAATTATCAACAACTAAAATTTCGTATTTATCTGATTCTAATGTTTGATTGACTAGACTATTAATGGCTTTACGTAAATACTTAGCCCGATTGAAGGTACAGATAACAGCAGATATCGTAATCATTGTGGTTAAGATAAGTTACTATGGTTTTCCCTAGGGGTTATTCCCTATGTTTTGTCTTTTTGTATGATTTTCTAGTTAAGACTTGAACTTGTTATTTCGTTGGGACTCTACTAATTTGTAAATTTGCTGATAAGCTGTATGCCCTTGGTCAATTTGTTGTTTAGCAGCCTCCAACAGATCAGGTTTCCATTGTTCAGATAAACTCCAAGCTTTATCAATAGCTTCAGTTAATTTATTCTTAATATCTGGGTCTCCAAGAGATAAGAGTTGGCAACCTGTTTTGAATTGATCGGCTAATCCTAAAAACTTATTTTCATAATAATTGGATTTAGCTAAACCAATGACGGGAATTCCTTGAGAAAGGGCAAAAACCCCTCCATGATAACTTCCCGTAACCACTACACGGCAACGCCCCACTTGTTTAATCACCTGAATTGGCGTTTTAAGGCTTTGACCACCATCAGATGTGTCATCGTATCCTGCCATTAGTTGTTTAATACTTTGAACATCCGAGTTGCTATCCAAAAATTCTATGGGTACGGGAATTAAGGGAACATTTTTTTCTTGTGCATATTGTTGCAAAGTTATGCGTGTTGTTTCTAATGCTTTGGGGCCCACCTTAGAATATTTAGCGATGCGTAAATTAATGCCAATTCCCTCTCCCATTTGTGAACTACGATTATTGTAAACCAATTCTACAGCATCGTCTCCCGTGGCTATAATTCGATGGGAAGAAACCCCTAATTTTCCTAATAGGGGAAGTCCTAATTTTTTCTCTCGCAGAGTAATAAGGTCCACTTTAGGTAATACCATTTTCGCACGAGTTCGCAGTTGAGGATTTTTTAGTGGACCGATGCCTTGCCCTAGCATAACAGTTGGTTTTCCCAGTGCCTTTGCCATGCCAACAATTCCTAAAGCAGTGGTGGCTTTTTTGTAAAAGGCATCAGTGATATATCCACCACCTGAAGCAATAACTAAGTCTGCTTGAGCGACAGCATCAAAAAAATAGTCCATTTCTTCGTTCTTTTGAAACCATTTTTGTTTCTCAAATTTCTTCTTCATTATTCGGCGAGAAAAACCAGGAAATTGACAACGAAGTCGCCATTCTATTAAATCTAAGAATTTAGAGGCTGAAAATTTATTCATTAGGGTAAGCATTTGGTCGGATAAACGAGTAGTAAACCAAATATTTTGGCCTAATGATTCGAGGGGAATTGTTCCTGGGCAGTATTGTTGTAAGACATCTCTTGACCTTTCAAAAGTGAAAATAGTCACCGTTGCTTCTGGCCACATTTTTTTCAGTCTAGAGACGACCACCTCAAGCATCGATAAATCACCCATATTAACCAATTCATAATGACTTTGTTCGATCAAGATTTTCACAAAATTTTCCTCAACAGATTAAATACTTTCAGTCCCTATGGTTTAGGGATACAAAAAATAACACAAGAATCCTCTCCTTTATGTTTATATAAAAACCTAGTTTAAAGAAGAAAGGTTAAGTTTAGGAAAAAATTCTTCCATCAGTGGTTTACAGTGTTCGTCAATTTTCTCTTGAAGAAATGAAGAATCAATTTGTTCAAGTATATGTAATTTTTTCCTTGCTTGAAAAGCATGGGATTTTTCAAGGCTGAGGGTATTAGGATCAACGCCAACAAATTGAGCTAGAGTATCCAGATTAGAAGAAATTTCGTTGGTTCTTAAAACCAGCAATTTATCTTTAGGAATGGTGTTCAAAACATCTGTATTATGTTTAGCCCAGTAGAACAAATAATTATCTAAAGGATACAGTCCATTCTCTTCTAGAACACGCTCTTCTTTAGAATAGGTTTTTGATCCTGAAGCAAACCGAATGTCTCTCATTTTGTGCCAAAATGGACTGACTTCGTCAGTTAGACAATGGTTACATAAAGAATCAAGCCAAGAATAACAGTCTCTAATTGTAAGGATAAACTTTGCATTACTAAACTCTTTTATTAAAATATCAATTAGGTAATAATTTATCGACGAGGAATCTAATTCTAAAAAAAGTCTTGTATCCCGTTTTTTTATATATTTGGTAAACTCTTTTTGACTAATTGACGAATTTAAAAATTTTGAGAGCTTATTGATCAACTCATTGGCTTCTTTTTCATGTCCAGAGCGGTAATTATCATCAAAAATAGCTGCAATTGAGTGAGTTCCAGATTTAGCGGTGCCAACGCAGTAACATTGAAATTTTCTCCGTCTCAATAGCTGATTCAGTTGGATATGTAAATTGTTTATTTTCATGTGTTTAAAATGGTAAAAATTTAAAGTATACTTAAAACAAAGTATAACTTAATCTAGTATCTTCCAGTTACCATAAATTTGATTAGGAGCCCAACCAAAAAAACTTCCTTTGACTTCAAATTTTTTGTAATTATAATATTTGCACAAAACCTCACCCAGAGAAACTGAAGAAGCTATGGCATTTCTCCCATGAAGTGTAACAGAGATTGAATACAGACCAGGATTCAATGTAACTGAACCTAAGTTAACTAATACAGACATATTTTTCCCTGTGTTAGATATTTCAAATCCATTGAATTTAGAATCACACATCGCAACATTCTGTAACTCTTGATTAATGATAGTAACATCAATACTAAAGTAGTCGATATCTTTGTCTACCAAAACATCAAAATAAATAAACAATTCTTCAAGATATCCAATTTGTTCGATTCCCTTTTTTCCATCTTTCGTAGCAAAATCTATTTTCTCTATTCTTGCTTTTCCAGAACCCGATAAAATGAACTCTTCTCCTTTCCTAAAGTATGAATAAAATTTCTCAATTCCCTCAGCTACATCTTTGCCCTTATATTCACAAATACCTTGATTCATAACGACCAAGTCGGAGCAAACTCGCGATATTTGTGGCATACTGTGAGAAACTAAAATCACCGCAGCATTGTTCATCATTTTATAAATGCTATTAAAACACTTTGCTCGAAAACCAACATCCCCTACAGCTAAGACTTCATCTAATAGTAAAACATCTGGTTCCATTTGAGCCGCAACTGCAAATCCTAAGCGAACTTTCATCCCTGAACTATAATTAACGACCGGTGTATCAATAAATTCTTCCAACTCTGAAAAGTCAATAATAGCATCTATTTTATGATCAATTTCTGCCTTGGTAAAACCTAACACTGCACCCCTACTATAAATATTCTCTCGACCGGTTAAAATGCCATTAAAACCAGCACTTAACTCAATTAGAGCCCCAATTTTTCCCCTCATTTCTATTCTTCCTTTATCCGGTTTTATGAGTCCATTAAGAATTTTTAGAAGGGTACTTTTTCCCGCACCATTGGGACCAATTAACCCTAAACATTCCCCTCTACGCAACTCAAAAGAAATATCATTAACAGACCAAAACTCATCTTTTCGTAGTTGATGTTCGTATTTACGACCACTGACTTCTGACATGATATCCTGTACACCATACCAGAGAGATGTTTTAAGATCACGACAAAACTTCTTTGAGACGTTATCAACTTTTATTAAAACTTCATCAGCCATAGAATCGAAATCTCCTTATTAATAATTCTTGGAATCAAAAAGATGGTTGTACTGAGCCTAACTAGCCATCTTACTCAACGATTGCTGGGTTGGCAATAAGCAGTAGGGATGGGTTCCTTAACAAAATATCACAAACCAAAGAAAATAGTTTAATAATTATCAAAGATTTCGTTGTAGTCTAACAATGATATGGTCTTTGAAAAGATAGTAATTTTATGGCTACAATCGCTATTATTCCAGCCCGTGGGGGATCTAAGGGGGTTCCCCGTAAAAATGTTCGTCTTTTGGCCGATAAACCCTTAATTGCTCATTCAATTTTAGATGCTCAAGAAGCGACATCGGTAG
The DNA here is from genome assembly GCA_030064935.1 of Crocosphaera sp. Classification (GTDB taxonomy): domain Bacteria; phylum Cyanobacteriota; class Cyanobacteriia; order Cyanobacteriales; family Microcystaceae; genus Crocosphaera. Next base: position 10,167 of record JASJEA010000142.1, read on the forward strand.
ATTTTGTCTATGTTTCTACAGATGATGAGGAAATTGCCACAGTTTCGGCTAATTATGGAGCAGCAATTATTGAGCGTCCCCCTGAGTTAGCCAACGATACCGCTTCATCTGAGTCTGCTTTAATTCATGCCTTACAACAATTAGAACATCAAGGCATTAACCCAGAGTTGTTGGTGTTTCTACAGTGTACTTCCCCCATCAGAACCGGATTAGATATTGATGAGGCGATCGCTAAACTCAAAGCAGAAAAAGCCGATTCTCTTTTATCGGTTTCTCCTTCTCATCGCTTTCTCTGGCAAGAAGTCAATGGGATTGCCCAGTCCATCAATTATGATTATCGTTGTCGTCCCCGTCGTCAAGACATGAACCCTCAATACATGGAAAATGGCTCAATTTACTTGTTTAAACCTTGGCTCCTCAGAGAAACAGGGAACCGACTTGGAGGTAAAATTGCTCTTTATGTTATGAGTGAAATGGCTGCAATGGAGATTGATTCTGTGTACGATTTTGAGATGATCAACTTTTTGATGAGTCAGGATGAAAATTTTAGTCATTAGTAATGGTCATGGAGAGGATGTCATTGCTGCTTCTATTGTTGAAGCATTAACTCAGTTATCGAATCTTTCTCAAGTGGCTGCATTGCCCTTAGTAGGGGAAGGCTATGCCTATCAACGGTTGTCTATTCCCATAGTTGGGACGGTGAAAACCATGCCTTCTGGGGGGTTTAATCAAGATATTAGGCAACTGTGGCGGGATATCAACAGTGGTTTGTTGGGGTTGAGCTATCATCAATATCAAACCATTAAACAATGGGGCAAAAGTGGAGGAAAAATCCTAGCGGTGGGGGATATTCTTCCCTTATTGTTGGCTTGGTTAAGTGGGGCTGAGTTTGCTTTTGTGGGAACGGCAAAATCCGAATATTATCTCAGGGATGAAAAGAATTGGTTAGCTTCCACCTCACCCTTAGATCGTTGGCTAGGCTCAATGTATTATCCTTGGGAACGGTGGTTAATGAGTCATCACTCCTGTTGTGGAGTCTTTGTTAGAGATAGTCTGACAGCGAATACTTTAAAACGTTGGCCCATTCCTGTTTATGATTTGGGCAATCCCATGATGGATCATTTTCAGGTCAAACAAGGGGTTGATATCCCTGCAACTACTGAAACCTTAACCATTCTCTTGCTTCCTGGCTCTCGGATGCCTGAAGCTAAGGAAAATTGGCAATTGATGCTCATAGCTGTTCAATCAGTAATGGAGGCGTTGCTAGGGCGAAGGTTTCTCTTTTTGGCCCCTATTGCTCCGAGTCTCAATCCTCTGGAGTTTGTAGAGGCTTTGATAGCTAAGAGTTGGCAGCAACAGCCTTTAAATCTCAGGGCTCTTCCCCTTGAGGATGGTCAAAGTTTACAATTTACGAACGCACAAGCCACCCTAATCTTGAGTCAACAAGCTTATCAAGATTGTTTACAATCAGCCCATGTGGGGATTGCCATGGCAGGAACTGCCACAGAGCAATTTGTGGGTTTGGGGAAACCTGTCATCACCTTTCCCGGAGGGGGACCCCAGTTTACGAAACGTTTTGCCCAAAATCAAACCCGTCTGTTGGGGTGTTCTGTTACTTTGATGGAAACACCGCAACAAGTGGGATGCCAGTTGAAGGAGTTACTCTCTAGCCCTGAAAAATTAGAAACTATCGCCAAAAATGGCAGACAACGCCTAGGAAATCCGGGCTCTTCGCGAAGAATTGCCCATTGTTTGATTAAGGATTGTTTTATTTAGCCATCTTGGTTAAGTAATTCCGCGATCGCCTTTTGTTGGGCTTGATTATTATCAGGAAATATTTGACGAGAATCTGTGATTAACCAATCTAAGGCTGCTGCCTGCACATCAATAGCCGCTCCGGTTTTATCCACACAGTAGCGACCAAATACCAGTTTGTCCACCAGACGCACCCCCGGGCCAAGACGAGAATATTCAAAAATCACGCTATTATCCACGGTTGCATCGCTACAAATCCAACAATTCGGGCCAATCATACTCGGGCCAATAATGGTTGCTCCATCTTCAATATGAGTCATGCCACCAATATAAACCGGACCTTGAATATTAACCTTATCCCAGTTAACTGCTACATTTAACCCTGTGTAAATGCCTGGTTTGACTTCTATACCGGGAATTTGCACATTTTTGATTTCTCGTTGCAGCACACCACGAATTGCCTGCCAATAATCAGGAACTTTACCAATATCTACCCATTCAAATTCCATATTAACCGCATAAAACGGTGCACCTTTTTCTACTAACATGGGGAATAATTCACCACCAATGTCGTACTTTCGGTTGGGGGGAATATAGTTAATAATTTCGGGCTCAAAGATGTAGATACCAGTATTAATGTTGGTACTGAGGGCCTCATTAACGGAGGGCTTTTCTTGGAAGGTTTGAATACGCCCTTCTTCATCGGTTACCACCACCCCATAACTGGAAACGACTTCTTTGGGGACTGATTTAGTAACAATCGTCGCGATCGCCCCTTTTTCTCGATGATATTTGACGGCGGCGGTTAAGTCTAGGTCGATGAGAGCATCCCCACAGAGGACGATAAAAGTATCATCAAAGAAAGGATTAAAGTCTTGAATCCGTCTTAAGCCACCAGCAGATCCTAAGGCTTCCCCAACTAAGTCCCCATCTACAATTTTGCCTTCAAAGGAATAGGCAATTTGTACCCCAAATCTTTGTCCATCTCGAAAATAACTCTCTATTTCTTCAGCTAGATGACTAACATTGACCATAATTTGATCAAAGCCATGCTGTCGTAGTAATTCTAGCAAGAACTCCATTACAGGTTTTTGTAGAATTGGGATCAATGGTTTTGGGATAGTATGGGTAATGGGACGAACGCGAGTTCCTTTCCCAGCGGCCAGAATCATGGCTTTCATGAATACGCTTTCCTCAATCTTTGCCACAGGTGTTTAGAATGACATTGCTTAGTTTACCATTTACTTACAAATAATTGACACTGATTAGTCTTTTCTGCGACGCTCCAAATCCGTTACAATACTTGAATGTTCAGGTCTTGATAAAATTCTTCTTGGGATAGTTCAACTTTAGATTGGGAGGATAGAAGCAGCAAGGCCCAAAAAACCCCCACCCTGTCTTCGTTGCTATGAGGATCATGGGGAGGGTTGACTTGATGCCATCGTCTCAATAATTGCTCTAAATTAAACTGTCTTTGTGTTTGTTGATATTCTGGCCAATGTTCTTGGAAAAAGAGTTCTAATTGTTGAGCTAATTCGGTTAAGTTTTCCTGGTGTGCCAGTTGAGTTACCATTTTCATGGCTTCTCGTTGGGAATGGGCACGAGGGCTTTTTTTTCGAGGACGAGATGGGGTTTTTTGTTCTAATTCTTCGGCTATCTCTTCTATGTGAGTAATTAATTCTTGTAGGGTAACACGACGTTGACGAGGTGGTGGGGCTGCACTGCGACGACGAAGATGTTTTTCTAGGTCAGAGATACGGAAGGAGCGATGGGTTGCATCGCCTATTTCTTCGAGATCACCAATCAATTCTTCCTCATTCTCTTCTGCCTGCAGTCTTTCTAAGGTATCGGCTTTATAACGCACTAGCATCGATGCCCACAAAAAAGCTTGACCTGATTTGGGTAAGGTTGATTGTTCATAGATATTATCGGAATATTGGCTAATGCCTAATTCACTTAAAAAGCGATCAATTACGTCGATAACTTGTACATCCCAAGGATCAATTTCTCCTTGTTGGGCAAGGTTGATTAAGGTTTCGATCACATCGGTGGCTGTAGAAGTACCCATAGAAATAATTGGCTGATCATTAAATTAACACAAGACTCTAGAATTTATCGGCTTGATAGGTATAAAACTGCCGAAATGCTCCAATAGTCTCAAATTCATAGTTGGGAACAGGGGAGGGCAAAAGTAATTCAGTTTCATAAATACTGAATAACAAATAGTTTTGACGTATGGTTTTATTGGAGATAACCTTCTGAAGATGCGGTTTTCCCGTATCTACTAAGGTTTTGCAATGGCTGGAGAGAAATCCACCTAACCCCCCAGAGGTTTGTGAACACACTTCCTGTTTTAAGTAAGTTGTCAGTGTATAGGTTGCGTAACTTTCGTAGTCATGTTGTCCAGGGTTGGTTAACACCATACCTGTCCCTAAACCGATTGCACCAACTCCTCCAATGACTTGTATTAGTTTTAAGAAATTCATGTCATCTTTTTACCACAATAAGGTTTGAGATTAGGCTCAATTGTTTTTTGGATTCAATTATACCCTTGTTTACAAAATCCTGGTGAGCGCAGTTTTTATCGCTATTGGCATAGAATATAGAATAAACACGTTAGTACAACTCCTCCACACTCACTTAAAAGTGATCTAAGTTATGGCCCGTAGACCTCCTCCTCGTTATTCTGAGCCCCGTTCTAATCCTTCTCGCTCCCCATCCCCAGGTTCTAATCTTAACTATGGCACGATCGCTTTATTTGGTGGGATTTTTGTTCTTGGCATTGGGGTGGGTATTGGTGTAAGTTCTAATGCGAGTTTCGACCCTCAAAATGTGGCTTCACGAGAAGTCATTGATAAAAGTGCCCCCAATGCTGAGCTCTGTGTACAATACGGGGCCAGTGCAATTGTGACTGATATGCGGGTTTTCATTACTTTAAATCCGTTTAGTGTCTTTGTGACACAGCCACAAATGCAGCCTGGGTGTGTTCTACGCCGTTCCAATATGAATTTACTCGAACAAAAGCGACTGATTAGTTCAGATCAAGCTAGAGATTGTCGAAATCGTATGAATACGTTTGGCTTTGTTGGTTCTCTCGATAGTAAACCTAGCATTGATTGTATTTATCCTAATGATGCAGCAGGAAATTTATTCCTCAATCCTCCCGGTTCAGTGAACCCTCGTTCAGAAACGGAGAATTTTTAAGCTGATGCCGGGCAGCAAGGCCGACGCTTCTAGGCATGAACGACTTCATTTTGAGGATTGACTAAACGCAGCAGTTTCTGCTTGAGTTGGGCATCAACTAATTCCCATTTCAGTTTGGTGTAATTATTGTTATCGTTGCTGCCACCAAAAAAGCCCATCGGAATCTCAAAACCGCCAGCCATCTCTCGACCTCCGCCATAATACCTTCCTTGAGGGTTTTTTCCTAGGGCTTCTTTAATAAACTCATCGGGATCAAGGGTAAGTTTATTGGTTCTCAAAGACCCGATAATCACTTCTATCTCGCGATCTTCGTCATGAATAATCCCATAAACAATCGCTGTGTGTATATTTTCTTCTGTTACCAAAAAGTCAGCCGCTTGGGGGATGGCATCTCTGTCTTCGTAGCGTAAGTACCCCACGCCAGCAATGGAAAAGCTATTTTGAATTAGTCGGTTTTTGAGGGAGCGTTCAATCACATCCATGACACGACAGGATCTCGCTGATTGCAGGACAGCATTCAAGAGTTGGGGGTCGTAAATACGAGACAAATAAGCAGCAGCGAGCAGGTCATCTTCTTGTGCCTGTCTTAACCCATTGGTATCCGAACGAATGCCGTGCATTAAGGCGGTGGCACATTTGACGTGGGTGCTGTTATTGCCATTAAAGTCTAATAACCCGTTTTGCAAATACTGGGTCAAAATGGTGGCTGTTGACCGTACTCTGGGTCGTAAATCAACAAATTCCGCTTGAATGCCCCCTTGTTGGCTATGGTGATCGATAACGATCATAACGGGAATTTTGGCCTGTTTCACATAGGCCATGAGTTGGCTAGTATTCCCCTGAGAATCCACTAACACACAACCTTGATAAACTGTCAAGTCTCTATCTTTTAAGGTATTAATGCTCCAGCGTTTGGCAGGAAGTCCTGTTAATTTAACTAAGGCAATATTTTCTTGATGAGAGAGGGTTCCTGCATAAACAATGTCGCATTCTATCTCGTAGCGCTCAGCAATCAACTGATAAGCCCAAGCACTGGATAGGGCATCAGGATCGGGAAAATCTTGAATGACAACAATATGACGCTCACCATGATGTTTCTCTAGTGTGTGTTGTAGTTTTTGAGCTAATTTTCCCAAGGACAAAGGTTGACTCCCTGTTTCCCTTTCTAGTACGGTCTCTTCTCCTATTTTACTATTTGTTGGATTGACTGTTGAAGCCGACATTTTGGCTGAGTTATGGTCACTGGTGAGTGTAAGGAGGTATGATTTCATCGGTTAAGCTTAGGTTAAGCAATAGTCTTAACAATTGGGGTGTGACTAATGAAGATGGGGATGTTCGATTCTTTCTGTTTCTGGGAATTAATAGGGGCGCAAAATGTTAAAGTAATCTTCAGCGATCAACAGTGGATTCAACTATTCCATCAGGTTCTTTTGATTAGTATCATTTTACCTTATTACTCATGGTAATTCAAGCCAGTATAATCAATGAAAATAAAGATCACAAAGACTTAATATTCTAGCGGTTTTCTATTAAGTCCCTAAAATAGCTGTAATTTTAATAGAGCCAAATCCTTGTTGTTCGAGATGATTTTTTGTCCATTCTAATAATAGAGCTTATGAAATGGTTAACGAAAAAAGTGGTTTCTTTTTTGTCTGTTTATTATGCTCATATGTTAGAGTATCGAGCAGAAATCTTTTTTTGGGTACTTTCAGGTTCCCTCCCGATTATTTTAATGGGGGTTTGGATAAAAGCTGCTCAAGGGGGAGATTTTTCTTTAACCTCAACGGAGTTTGCTCGTTATTTCTTCTGTGTATTTCAAGTTCGTCAGTTTACTAATGTTTGGGTAATTTGGGACTTTGAAAGAGAAGTGATTGAAGGTAAGTTATCTTTTAAATTACTCTATCCTCTTGATCCCGTTTGGTATCATGTTTCTCGACATATTGCTGAGAAAATGACTCGTTTCCCCATTGCTGTTTTATTGACGTTTTTGTTCTTTACTTTATATCCTCAAGCTTTTTGGTTTCCTGATCTAAGTCAGAGTTTTTTAGGATTAATAAGTATTATTTTAGCTTTTACTTTAAGGTTTATTATTCAATACACTTTGGCCATGCTCTGTTTTTGGATAGAAAGAGCAAGCTCTCTTCAACAATTCTGGTTTTTGTTTGATATCTTTCTATCAGGGATAACAGCACCATTAGATGTTTTCCCTCCTGTTGTTCGAGATATTGTTTTACTGACACCCTTTCCTTATACTGTCTATTTTCCTGCTTCTTTATTTATTAATCATTCTTTGAATGTACCTCTAGGGTTTTTAATTATGTTAGCATGGATTGTGATATTTTTTATTCTCAATCGTTGCTTATGGAGGAAAGGTTTGAAGCAGTATTCAGGCATGGGTGCTTAATTAAGTCAGAACTCATAACTCGAAAGTAAATCAGAATGCGCGAATGCACGAATTACCGAGAGAAAAGGGTCTAAAACCTGGCTTTTAAAAGCGAAAGTATAATGCTTGGTTATTTATAATTTCTATTAAGTTTTAGCTCTCTATTATTCATTCTTAATTGTCTAGTAATATTTATGTTAAAATCCCAAAGAGCCAAGAAAGATAAAGTAATAATGATTAAATTTATAGCAATTTTACTCAGTACAATCCTAGGGATATCATTGATGGTAAATTTTCCAACTTTTAGTCAAAGTACATCAGAAATTTTATGGGATGATTGGGGAGTTCCTCACATTTATTCTCAGGATAATAAAAGTTTATTTGAAGCATTCGGATGGTCACAAACTAAGAGTCATGGTAATTTGCTCTTGAAATTGTATGGACAAGCAAGAGGAAAAGCTGCTGAATATTGGGGAATTGATTATTTAGAATCTGATCAATATGTTCGGACAATGGGTATTCCGAAAAGAGCCCAGAGATGGTATCAAGAACAAAGTCCAGAAATGCAAGATTATTTAGATAGTTTTGCTCAAGGAATCAATCACTATGTTACTAAACACCCTGATGAGATTGATCAAGATTTAAAGGTGGTTTTACCCATTACGGCTGAGGATATTTTAGCACATTTTCAAAGAGTAATATATTTTAATTTTTTAACCAATCCTCAAAGTATCAAAGCCTTAAAGAATATCCCTTCAGAAGCAGGTTCAAATGCTTGGGCGATCGCTCCTAAAAAATCCTCTAATAATGATTCTATTTTATTAGCTAATCCTCATTTACCTTGGTCAGATTTTTATCTTTGGTACGAAGCTCAATTAAATACACCTAATCTTAATTTATATGGTGCTACTTTGGTGGGAATGCCTGTATTATCTATTGCTTTTAATGATAATTTAGGTTGGACTTTTACGGTTAATCCTCTTGATGGGGCCGATATTTATCAAATAAATTTAGATGGAGAAAAGTATCTATTTGATCAAGAAGAAAAATCATTAGAACAAGAAATTGAAACCATTAAAATTAAGCAAAAGGATGGGATTTTTACAGAGTGGCAAATCGGAATCAAAAAATCGATTCATGGTATTATTGTTGAACAAAAGAGAGATGTTGCTTATGCCTTAAAAGTGGTAGGCTTAGATCGTTCTAAATCTTTAGAACAATTATGGAATATGGGTAAAGCTCAAAATTTGACGGAGTTTGAAACCAGTTTAAAACAATTACAAATCCCTCTATTTAATATTCTATATGCTGATAAACAAGGAGAAATCATGTATCTGTTTAATGGTTTAATTCCCATTCGTTCCCAAGGAAACTGGGATAATTGGAACGGGATTATAGCTGGAAATACCTCGCAAACCTTATGGGAAGATTACCATACTTATGAGGAGTTACCCCGTATTGTTAATCCTGAAAATGGTTGGCTACAAAACACCAATGATCCCCCTTGGACAAGCACAAACCCTCCCAGTTTGAAAGCAGAAGATTTTCCCAGTTACTTTGCCCCTGAAAACTTAGGCAAAGTCTCGGATATTTTGCGATCGCAGCGTTCAATTAAACTGTTAACGGAGTCAGAAAAACTCAGTTTAGAGACGGTAATTAATAATAAATTCTCCTCAAAATTATTAATTACCGATCGCCTCTTAGATATTCTTGTTTCCACCACCAAAGCATTAGCTAACCCCATCGGAATAGAAGCTGCAGAAGTTCTCGAAAAATGGGATCGCCAAACTAACCCGGATAGTAAAGGTGCGATACTGTTTCTACTATGGGCTACAACCTTAGAGTCACAGGGAATTTTCTCCACACCCTGGAATCCAAGTGAACCCCTGGAAACCCCTAGAGGATTAGCAGATGTTAACACTGCGGTTGGGGTTTTAGAAGGCATTGCAGCACAGGTTAAACTGTTATATGGGTCATTAGATGTGAGTTGGGGTGAATTGGTGAGAATGCGAGTAGGAGACAAAGATGTACCCGCAAGAGGTGGTCCTGGCAGGTTAGGGAGTTTTCAAGTATTGAATATACAAGCCACCAGAGATGAGAAGTTTCAAGTTACTTTTGGAGACAGTTTTATTCTAGGGGTGGAATTTTCTGATCCCATTGAAGCGAAGACGTTAATGGTTTATGGTAATGCGACACAACCGAATTCTCCTCATATTGGGGATCAGTTATCTTTATATCAACAGGGTAAAATGCGATCGGTTTGGCGAGATCGTTCAATTATTGAAGAGCATTTGCAGTTAAGGGAAGAAATTCCTGGAGTTGAGTAAGGCAAAAGTTAATCGGAATGCGCGAATGCGCGAATTACCTCCCCCTTAAGTTCGAGTCTTGGAACCCTTTTTTCAGTTATAACGGTGTTATAGGTTATTATTTTGTAGGAAACCAGTCTTCATCTAATAATTGTTCCAGACTATAAGGACATTTTTGAGGAAAAGTATTAAGTTCTGTTTTTCTTTGATCATATTTAACACTATTTTGATAAATTAATTCAAACCTATTGACTAAATATTTTTGTAAGTTTTTTGTCAAGATTCCGTTTATCTGAAATCTAAATTCAGTAGTTTCTGCTCGCCAATGAGGGGCATTATATTGGTCTTCTTTTGACCAATATTCTAACAACAAAAGATGAATTATGATCTGCCTTAGTAAACTTTCTATTTTGTTTTTTCGCTCTCTCCCCAAATCTTCTAATTCCTCGATTAAATTTTCTATATCTAACTCATTAAAATTTTTTTATTTTAAGAGTTTAATCGTTTTTTCTATCCAAAGATAATCGTCTATTTCATATAATTCCCTTAACTTAGATTGAGATGGTGATTGTATCATGAATATTTGCCTGTTTCTTTAACTAATTATATTCTAGGCGATCGCCTGTTTAACTCTAGTGCTAGGATTTGTACAATAAAAGGAAATCCCCTTGGTGGTTGCCAGGGGGACATCAGAAAAATAATTCTATTAGGAGTATAACTCATGAATGAACCAGCTACTGTTACTTATAACCTGGCAGAAGTCTTAAAGCGCATTGAGGACAAGATAGATAGTAACCATAAGGAATTATCCCAAAAGATTGATAAGCAATCAGAGGAACTCTCTCAAAGGATTGATAAGCAATCAGAAGAAATAGGAACGATCAAGGTCAAACTGACAGCCATTGAAACAGAGGTAAAAAACCTTAATCAAGATGTCAGGGAATTAAAAGGCTCAACTAAGGCGCAAATCTGGACATTGATCGGAATCTTAATAACGGCAGTTGGTGGCTTTCTTGTTGCTGTAGCCCGATTCGTTTTTTATCCCATAACTTAAAAATCTTATTTTGAACTGTTGCGCTACAGTACCAATTCTCAAACCTTAGTGCGATCGCCTTTTATAGTCGTCTCAAATAAGTTTGAGGCAGAGGAATGTGAGCATCTTGCTCACTATGCTAATCAGAGGGGAGCTTTATTTTGTCTCATTTTTACTTCAACTAACTATAACTCTAGTGCTAGGGTTTCAACTGTTGCGCTACAGTACCAGTTCTCAAAATATAGCCATCGCCTGATTTACTATGAATGTGATTAAACTAGAGAAGAAGAATAATTACTAAGCAAGGATCTATGTCACAAACCATCAACGCTATCTATGAAAATGGGGTTTTTCGTCCTTTAAACCATCCTAATATTCCTGAAGGACAAACCGTTCAATTATCTGTAGAAATAGCCCCCAAATTAACACCAGAAGAAATGCTTCAACTCGCATCGAGTGTCTATGAAAACTTATCTTCTCAACAAATAGATGAAATTGAAGAAATTTCTCTGAAACGCGATGACTTTTTTGAAGTTTAGAAACTATGAAGACAGTCCCCAAGGCAATTTTAGACACTGATATCCTTTCGGCTATTATGCGCCGAAATCCGTTGGTAATTCCCAAAGCAACAGAATATTTAAGTCAACATAGTCAATTTACTTTTTCCCTGATTACTCGCTATGAAATCATCAGGGGATTAAAAGCTAAAAATGCTATCAAACAACTCAAATCTTTTGATGAGTTTTGTGTTAAAAGTATTATTCTTCCTCTAAGTGATGAAATTATTGTTCAAGCCGCCGATATTTATGCCAATTTAAGAAGCAGAGGACTACCGATTGGTGATGCAGATATAATGATTGCTGCTACTGCAATAATTTTTAATTTAGTCGTTATTACGAACAACGAAAACCATTTCCGTCGTATCTCACGAATACAAGTATATAACTGGCTCCAACCTTAGTGCGATCGCCTTTTATAGTCGTCTCAAATAAGTTTGAGGCAGAGGAATGTGAGCATC
>JASJEA010000143.1 GCA_030064935.1 Crocosphaera sp.
CAGTAAATCATTGAGTCGTGAAACACAAAAATTCATCCCTCAACTTGTAGAAGTTGGGGTATTCTTTTTGTGTTTCTGGTTTTTCTTTTATTGGGATAAAACCAGGGATTAAGTAACTTTAGCCTCCTGAGAAGACAAAGGAGTAAAATGTGAGGAAGAAGTAAAATTAAGGCTTGTTTGGCTGAATCATACCAGTCTAAATCATCAAAATTACCATTGTGTAAATAGACCCAGTAAACTAACATATAAGAAAGAAAAGAAAGAATCAAGCAGCGATAAACTCCTAACAAAGTTTTTTGCCCAAAACGGTGAAGACTAAACTGATGTTTTGCCTTCTTAAAGAAACCTTCGATTTGCCATCGATATTTCCCCCATCGGGTGATAGTTTTTCCCTTCATGGGTTTAGTTGAAATAACAAATCGTTTCACTCGTACAGGAAGCTATTTAGCCTCCTGTGCTGCTTTTTTGGCTTTACAAACATAATGTTAGATGAGTGCTCAGAATAAAAGGTTAAGACAACAATAAAGTTTGATAAAGGTAGCAGATTGAGCAAGTCAATCAGAATGTAGAATTAACTAAATCTCAAGTTGAAGAAAATTATAAATAATGAATTCTGCCACAATTTATGTAGAAAAACTAAGCAATTTTTTTTCACTTATTTTCTTGAAAGGATTATTTAAAAATTTAAAATATAGCAATCATACTAGAAGAAAAATAAGCATTAATTACAAATAGTCAATTTAAAAAGTTAAAGTTTGTAACAGTTAAGACTTGTTTCTCAAAGATATGAAGTAAACTATAGACAGGAAAAAAGAGTCTTGAGAAAACATCTTTTGTCGATGGGAAGTCGGTTCTGTAGAAGTTTTGATGTCAACAAAAGCGGGGTGCAACTCGATTATTTTCTAGCCAAAGATTGAACACCTTCCATTGAGAGAAGCTGAGCCTCAAAAACTTAGAAAGCATTGGAGGTTTAAGAATGGTTGGTATTGGCATACAAAAAAGTAAATTTTTTCATACTTCTCAACAGAACTTGTTGTGCGCTCCTCAAGGAAATTATGTCCCTAATTCAACCCTAGATAATGATAGCGAAGAGACGCTTATCCGCCCTAGTTATGGGTTAGAAAAACTGGGAATTCATAACTTTGGTCGAGTCTATCGAAATTTACCCATTGCTCAATTGGTAGAACACGCTTTAATCAGAGGAGAAGGTACTCTAGTAGATAATGGTGCCTTATTAGTCGAAACTGGTCAATATACAGGACGTTCTCCTAAAGATCGCTTTATCGTTAAAGAGTCCAGCAGCGAGGAAGAAATTGACTGGAATCAACACAATGTTCCCATTTCCGAAGATAAATTTAACCAACTATATCAAAAAGTCATTTCCTATCTTCAAGGACGAGATATTTACATTTTTGATGGTTATGTTGGGGCTGATACTAATTATCGGTGTGGGGTTCGTATTATTAATGAATTAGCATCACAAAATTTGTTTGTTCATCAATTATTTATTCGTCCCTCTGCCGAAGAATTAAACAACCATCAAGCAGACTTTACTGTTATTGCGGTTCCAGGATTACACGGCGATCCCGAAACCGATAGTATTCGCAGTGAAGCCTTTATTGTGGTTCATTTACAAAAAAGACTGGTCATTATTGGCGGTTCCCGTTACTCAGGAGAGATGAAAAAATCTGTCTTTTTGATGATGAATTACTTTATGACCAAACGGAATGTTTTACCCATGCACGGTGCAGCGAACATTGATAAACGGGGTCATACTAACCTCTTTTTTGGCCTATCAGGTACGGGCAAAACCACCTTGTCGGCCGATCCTGATTGTCGTTTAATTGGGGATGATGAACATGGTTGGTCAGAATCAGGAATTTTCAATTTTGAAGGGGGTTGTTACGCCAAAACCATTCGTTTATCCCCAGAACATGAACCCCAAATTTGGGCAGCTATTAAGTTTGGAACCCTCTTAGAAAATGTAATTATTGATCCCGAAACCCAAATTCCTGACTACAATGATGGTCGTTTAACAGAAAACACCCGCGCTGCCTACCCGTTGCGCTATATTCCCAATTGTTCTACTTCCGCTATGGGGAGTCATGCCAAAACCATCTTTTTCTTAACGGCGGATGCCTTTGGCGTTTTACCTCCCATCGCCAAATTAACCAAAGAACAAGCCATGTATCATTTCTTAGCGGGATACACCAGTAAACTAGCCGGCACTGAACGCGATATTACAGCACCCCAAGCCACCTTTTCTGCTTGTTTTGGTCAATGTTTCTTCCCCTTGCCCCCCACAGTGTACGCAGAGATGTTAGGCAAACGCTTGGATGAGCATCACGAAACCAATGTTTTCCTAATCAATACCGGTTGGTCTGGGGGTCCTTATGGGGTAGGTCATCGTATTTCGATTAAACATACGAGGGCGATGGTAACGGCAGCTTTAAATGGACAACTAGAGAAAGTTAAATATCATCCTCACCCTATTTTTAAGGTATTAGTTCCTGAGAAAGTCACGGGGGTTCCCCATCGTATTCTTGACCCTGAAAATACCTGGGATGATCGTGAAGCCTATCAACAACAAGCGGCGGAATTAGCCCATCGTTTTGCCCAGAATTTTCAACAATTCAAAGATGTTTCGGCTGATATTATGGCCGCAGGACCATTGACGCAGTAATAAATCAAAGATCAGAAGTTGTCTTTGTGATGAGCATTTTCAACCCATCAAATGGTACTTTGAGTGGGTTGGAACTTGCTAAAATAATCAATGAAATTGTCGGTGTTTACAAGAAAGCGATCGCCGTGCAGAATTATAAAAATTATCAAGCTTATGGTGCGGTTGCAGGGATAGAAATTAATGAAGGAATAGATCCTTATGCTTACAAAAAAGGTTTATTTGTGATTAAACCGTCGGGGGATACAGTGGCTATTATTAATGATGATAATTTTCAACCCATGACTTGGTAAAGGGAAGACGACTATTCTGGTTAATATCAACTTCTCTAAGGGTTTTTTCTCAAGAATCTACTAGGCTTAAAACAGTGGATTCTTGAGAAAAATCTAAAATGTAACCTCAAACTCCTAACTGCCTATTAAGATTCTTTTTGTGCTATTTTTGCCTTCCAATCTTCAATAATTCTTTGGCGTTGTCTGGCAATAACTAAAGCATGATCCGGGACATCATTTGTAACAACTGAGCCAGCCGCTACTGTTATCTCTTCACCCAAGGTAACTGGTGCGACAAAAACACTATTTGCTCCGGTTTTGGTGCGATCGCCGATAATAGTAGGATGCTTTTTATAACCATCATAATTGGCGGTAATCGTTCCTGCACCGACATTAACCTCTTGTCCTAAACTAGCATCCCCAAGATAGGATAAATGGGCAACATTGCTCTTATTCCCTATCTGCGTCTTTTTAATTTCCACAAAATTACCAATACGACAAGACTCTCCTATTTTAGCCTCTCCTCGTAAATGAGTGTAAGGACCAACCCGAGAGTAAGAAGCGACTTCTGAGTCACTTACAAAAGAGTACATTACTGTTACTTGTTCCCCAATGGTACTATTTTCAATTAGACTTCCTGGACCGATACGACTTTTTGAGCCAATATAAGTTTTCCCTCGTAAATGGGTTTGGGGTTCGATGAGAACATCAGGAGCAAGGGTTACAGTATCATCAATGGTAATACTATCAGCATCAATCATGGTAACTCCCACACTCATCCAATGTTTTTTGATGCGATCTTGTAAAATGTCATAAGCGACTGAGAGTTGATAGCGATCATTTATACCATTAATTTCATAATAATCTTCCACATCAACAGCCATAACGGGGTTAAGATACTGTACCACTTCCGTTAAATAGTATTCTTTTTGATCGTTATTGGTAGAGAGTTTTGGCAATACTTGAGCTAATTGCGGCCAATTAAAACAATAAATGCCCCCATTTACCCGATGATTGTTCTTTTGTGCTGCATTACAGTCACGATCTTCGACAATTTGACTAACATGGTTGTTCCCATCACAAAATACTCTTCCATATCCTTTGGGGTTAGGTAAATTAGCCGTTAATAAGGTGGCTGCGTTCTTATTTTGTTGATGAATATGGAGTAAATTGTCTAGGGTTTCAGGGCGCAATAGGGGCGCATCTCCATTTAAAACTAATAAATCTCCATCAAAGTCTTGTAAATGGGGTAATAATTGCTGTATTGCGTGCCCTGTGCCTAATTGTTCCTTTTGTTCTACAAATTCTAAGGATGCAACGTTATCCAAAGACTGTTTGACTTGTTCTCCTTCATAACCAATAATAATCAGTTTTCGAGATGGGTTAATCAGAGAACAAATATCGAGTACCCGTTGTACCAGCGATCGCCCTCCCAAAGTATGTAATACTTTAGGTAAGTTCGATTTCATCCTTGTTCCTTTACCTGCTGCCAGAATTGCTACCGCTACCATGTTTCTATCCATCAACAGTCCCGAAAAGAGTATATCCTGTCCTGTGTCTTTTGGATAGGGGTTTGGGAATTTAGAATTTAGAATCTGTGAATTTAGAATGGATAATATTTTTAAACTTCCTAATAATTTAATCGACCAAGAATTTTTTGAGTCAATTATTGACTCAAAAAATATCAAACTGGAGCGGATTATTTCTAGAGGACAAACGACTCCTGAAAATACTTGGTACAATCAAGCTCAGGATGAGTGGGTGATTTTATTACAAGGAGAAGCTACTCTATTATTCTTCGATAATTCCTCAATTCATCTCACATCAGGGGATTATTTATTAATCGAAGCTCATCAAAAACATCGAGTGGAATATACCAGTATTAGTCCTCCTTGCGTTTGGTTAGCCATTCATGGGAAACTGCAAGATAATTAAACAATTCTTCCAGGATTCAACCACCTTAAAATTTCATCTTTTAATCCATATAAGTCACGAGAAAAATTCTGTTTTACCCATTGTCCTACGGCATCTAAGGGAGTAAAAACTTCTCCTGGTTGCCAATTAATTTCTTGGACTAAAGGTGTTAAATGATTACCTGATAAACTTTGTAAGGCAACAAAATTGGGATATTTTTCCTTCAATATTGGGCTTAATACCATTGTCTCATCAATGGTATCTTGAGTAAATTTTACGAGTAAATTACGTCGAATTTCATAATCTTTCTCGATAATTATTTTAGTTTCATCAGGGGAAGGGGTAAATTCTAAATTCAAAACATCCTCTATCTCAACCTTATCTAGAAAAGGAATCGCTTTTTTTACAGGATAATTATTAAAAGAAATCAGAATGTTGCCTGATCTTTCAACTGAAAAAAGACTTCCGATTAACAAATGTAGTTTACACCCCATACTATGACCAATTCCATAAATAGGGAGATAACCTTGTCCTAACAAATTCTGAGCTTGTAAGCGATCTAAAATGCTTTCAAAACGATTAAGAACATTACGAGCGATCGCTAAATGATCGAAGGTATTAACAAAAGGAGTTGCAATAATAATATAACCTTCTTTTGCCAGTTGTTCTAGTAACCAACGATAGGTAAAGTTAGGGGCAGTTCCCACAAATGCACCCCCAAGAAAGTGAATAATAGCCATAGGATATCTAGGTACTAATACGGAACTTCCTGAGATTTCTTGCCATTCCATAATATTTTTGGTAAACACCAGCTTTCATTGTAACTAAAAATTAACTGCAATTAAAATCACAACCATGATATGATTTCCATCACATCTGGGTATCCTGATCCCAAGCCCCCAATTATGCACTTAACCAACCCGCAACTTTTTCTCTGGAGACAGGGAGAATAATGATCCTATTCATACGAAAAAAGAGACAGTTTGCACTGACTTTAAATTTATAAAGTTAATAAGATTATGTTTTCTCTCACTCTTAAAATATGGCTGTTAACTAACTACAAACTACAAAAAAATTATCAAGGCTTCACCTTACTAGAACTATTGATTTCAGCTACAATTGTTGGTATTTTATCCACCATTGCTATACCAGCTTATGTGGCAACTGTTGACAAGTTTCACTATGGAGAAGCTAAACTACAAATGGGATGTCTCAAACGAGAACTAGAAGCTTTTAGGACAGAAAAGGGCTATTTTCCTGCAGATGTTAGTCGAGATAACGTTCCTTTGGGGATAGAGTGTTTCCTCACCAAAAAAACCACCCTAACGCCCTATAATTCTAAATACGATTATGAAAATTGGACAACATCAAACCCTAAAGGTTGTATCGTCAAAATTACCTTTCTGGGTAAAGATGGAGAAAGACAAACTTCTACCAGCAGCAGGGAACATCATCAACCAGGGTTTCATGATGATCGGGAAAGGGATAGTAATAGTGATGATTTAATTTTAAGTTTAGGGGTTCAACCGATAGAACCTTGTAGTAAGTCTAAGTAGCAATTAGAAATTACTTCAAGATTACAAAAACAATCACATCAATCAGGTTATCTTTAGGTATAAATTTTCAACTATTAATCATACATAACTCACCCAAATCCTGAAACTCTTTTTCTAATAAATTAATTAACCATTCATCCCCCTGAAGTTGAGCCTTTTTCAGTCGTCTTTCTAAGTTTCTGCAAACATTTTTTAGGTGAATTTGATTCACTTCACTAACAACACCTGTTGTGGCTGATTCTCTGGCAATAGGACAAACTTGATTTTCTGGCCTCTGATGAATAATGATTGGAGTATTAGTCAGATGGCGTTTAGAAAAAGTGGAAAAATGGGGTCTAATATGTCTAGGATACTGATATTTACATCTTTGCCCATGATGTCTTTGCATGACGGTTTCATCACTCATATCTAAGCTATCAGGCTGACTTTCCTCTATTAAACGGCGTTGCGAAAATTTCATATCAACTGTTCCTAAAAAAGTTGGCTAAAATTGTCTTCAGGGAATGAAAGTAAAAAAAATTAATTCTGTAGATAATGGATACCTCGATAGGTCATATTTTTAGGTCCATGATCATGACGGGATTTGGCATAAGGATGATTTTTCCAATGAACACCCCTATAAGTTCCTTCAACTTCCTTATTATTGGTTTTTAGGCTAATTGGGTCATGATTATAGCTGATTCCACGAAATGAGAGTTTCATGATTAGTTTTACTCCGACTTTTCCTTGCGCCCTTCCTCCTGATATTTTGGGAGTTTTGGGCTTTTTAAAATTATTTCTGTATCTATTGTTACATTTTTTTTGAGCATATGTCAGGATTTCATGAAAATTTAACCAATTGTAACCATGTATTTCAGGTATTTAATGGTTGATACTAGAAGTGATCAGCAATCTTATACCCAAGCTGAGATCAAGTCCCTATGGTTTCGATGGCAAGCGAATTGTTCATTATCCTTCTTTTAATTCTCTTAAATGCTATTTTTGCCCTGTCAGAGATAGCTCTAGTGTCGTCGCGTAAAATTCGTTTAGAGCAATTGAGTCTTAAAGGAGACAAACGGGCAAAAATTGCCCTTGAATTGGCCAATGATCCCAACCAGATTCTATCTACTGTCCAGATCGGTATTACCCTAATCGGCATTTTAGCAGGGGTTTATGGAGGAGCTAATCTTGCGGCTCATCTGACGGTTGTTTTACAACAAATTCCTGGTTTAACGGTTCATAGTGAGGCCATATCCTTAACCCTTGTGGTCATCAGTTTGACCTATCTTTCTTTGGTAATTGGGGAATTGGTTCCCAAGCGGTTAGCTTTGAGTGATCCCGAAGGAATTGCAACGTTGATGGCGGTTCCCCTGTTATTTATCTCTCGTTTAGTTTACCCCATTGTCAATTTATTGGGAGCGTCTACCGACTTAATCTTATCGTTTCTGGGCATTACCACAACCATTACAGAACCCCCTGTGACACAAGAAGAAATTAGAGTCATGTTGAGGCAGGGGAAAGAAGCAGGAATGTTTGAGGAGGTGGAACACGATATGGTGGAGCGGGTTTTGCAGTTAGGCGATCGCAAAGTAAGTACCTTAATGACAACACGACCGGAAATTACTTGGTTAAATTTAGAAGATTCGGCTGAGATTAATCGTCATAAAATCGTTGATAGCACCCATACTCGTTTCCCAGTTTGTCAAGGAAGTTTAGAGGAGGTTTTAGGCATTGTTCAAGTCACTAATTTATTATCAAATTGTTTATCCTGTCAACAGTTTGATTTAACCGCTTCTTTACGGCAACCTTTGTTAGTTCCTGATAGTACCTTGGGCTTAAAAGTATTACAATTATTCCAACAAACCGGCAATCATATTGCTTTGGTAGTAGATGAATATGGCATTATTCAAGGATTAGTTACTATTAATGATATTTTAAAAGCCATTGTTGGAGATATTCCTCGTATTGATCAAATTGAAATCCCTTCTATTATTCGTCGGGATGATGGCTCTTGGTTAATGGATGGAACAGTAGGAATTGATGAGTTTAAAAAAGTCTGTAGACTGAAGATAATTCCTGGGGAGAAACATGGTAATTTTCATACATTAGGTGGTTTTGTGATTACTTATTTAGGTAAAATACCCAAAGTGGCTGATAGTTTTAATTGGAAAGGTCTAAAATTTGAGGTCATGGATATGGATGGAAATCGTGTGGATAAAGTATTAGTTATGCCCATCAGTAAACCGATGTTAAATCAAACCACTAATGATATTTATTAATGAATGGAGAATTGAGAATTGAGAATGTAAACCGATGTTAAATCAAACCACTAATGATATTTATTAATGAATGGAGAATGGAGAATTGAGAATTGAGAATTGAGAATGTAAACCGATGTTAAATCAAACCACTAATGATATTTATTAATTGAGAAATAAAATCTGGTGTAGATAACCGCACCTTCTATAATTATACCTTTTTGCGTTAAAGTAAGAACATAAGCTAGTAGTAAGTTAAAGTCTTACCTACTAACTCTAAACAATATCAATTTTTTGATTCATTATCACTCACTTATGACCAATACAACTGTTACCAATAACCCCTTATTGCTCGGCCAAGGATTACCTCCATTTGATAAAATAAACCCTGAGCATATTATTCCTGCTATGACGGAATTATTGCAAGAATTGGAGGAGAAATTAAACCATTTAGAAGCAAAAGTCACTCCCACTTGGGAAGGTTTAGTGGAACCTTTAACAGAAATCGAAGAAAAATTTAGTTGGAGTTGGGGGATTGTGGGTCATTTAATGGGGGTTAAAAATAGTCCGGAACTTCGCAAAGCCTACGAAACAGTACAACCGCAAGTTATCCAATTTATTAACAAATTAAGTCAAAGTCAGCCCCTGTACGAAGCTTATAAAAACCTTCAACAAAGTGAGGCATGGGATAGTTTAGAAAATGCTCAAAAAAGGATTGTAGAAACAGCCATCCGAGAAGCGGAATTATCGGGGGTGGCTTTAACAGGAGAAAACCGTGAAAAATTTAACACAAATAAACTAGAATTAGCGGAACTTTCTACAAAATTTTCTAACCATGTTTTAGATTCGACTAAATCCTTTAAACTGAAATTAACCACAGAAAAAGAAGTAGAAAGTTTACCTGCAAGTTTACTCAGTTTAGCAGCACAAACAGCCCGTGCAGAAGGAGAAGAAAATGCAACACCAGAAGCTGGACCTTGGTTAATTACCTTAGATTATCCTAGTTATATTCCATTCATTAAATATAGCACTCAAAGGGACTTAAGAGAGAAGGTTTATAAGGCATTTATTTCCCGTGCATCCAGTGGTGACTTAGATAATAATCCCTTAATTAAACGTATTTTAGAACTAAGAAAAGAACAGGCAGAAATTCTCGGCTATAACACCTATGCAGAAGTCAGTTTAGCCCGCAAAATGGCTCCTAATGTAGAAGCTGTAGAGGGTTTACTAGAAGAGTTGAGAAGCGTTAGTTATGAGGCTGCTCTTAAAGACTTAGACAACCTAAAAACCTTTGCTAAAACTGATAATTTACAGCCTTGGGATCTGAGTTACTGGGCAGAAAAACAACGGGAAACCTTATTTAATTTTACAGCAGAAGAATTACGTCCTTATTTTCCTTTACCTCAAGTCTTGGATGGTTTATTTACCTTAGCAAAAAGAATCTTTGGGGTAACAATAATTGCTGCTGATGGAGAAGCACCCATATGGCAAGAAGATGTGCGTTATTTCCAGGTTAATAATGAAGCCGGAGAAGCGATCGCTCACTTCTATTTAGATCCTTATAGTCGCCCCGCAGAGAAACGCGGAGGAGCTTGGATGAATGATTGTATTGGACGGGCAAAAATCAAGCTAGAAGAGCAATTTATGACCCGTTTACCAGTGGCTTATTTAATTTGTAATCAAACCCCTCCTGTGGATGGAAAACCCAGTTTAATGACCTTTGATGAAGTAACAACATTATTCCATGAATTCGGCCATGGGTTACAACATATGTTGACAAAAGTTGACTATCCTGGGGCTGCTGGAATTAATAATGTAGAGTGGGATGCGGTGGAATTACCAAGTCAATTTATGGAGAATTGGTGTTATGATCAAAGCACTTTATTTAACATGGCTAAGCATTATGAAACGGGAGAAACCTTACCTGAACATTACTACAATAAGTTAGTTGCTGCTCGTAATTATATGAGTGGCTCAGCCATGTTAAGACAACTACATTTTAGTTTCCTTGACTTAGAATTACACCATCGTTATCAACCCAATGGGGATGAAAACCCAGCAGAAGTTCGTAACCGTATTGCGGAGAAAACAACGGTAATGAAACCCTTACCAGAAGACTCATTTTTATGTGCCTTTGGACATATTTTTGCGGGGGGTTATGCTGCGGGTTACTATAGTTATAAATGGGCAGAGGTGTTAAGTGCGGATGCCTTTTCTGCGTTTGAAGAAGTTGGTTTAAACGATGAAAAAGCGGTTTCAGAAACAGGAAAACGGTTCCGAGATACCGTATTAGCATTAGGGGGAAGTTTGGACCCGATGGAAGTGTTTAAAGCATTCCGTGGACGGGAACCAAAAACAGAACCTTTGTTAAGACATAGTGGTTTATTGCAGGCTGCATAATCCATCAAGTCAGTGCGTTATTATTTTAGTAACGCACTGACTTGATAAGCTTAGTTAAGACTTAGCTAGGGATTGTACCTGATAAACTATTAAGTTTCTCAGATTTTTCCTTTCTGTTTTGAACTTTTTCTATGTCTTTAGAAGTAAGAATCAAGGGACGTTTACAAATCATAGGCAAGGATGGTAGAGAACCTTCTTTCTCCCAAGTTTGTGCCAAATAAACAAAGTTACAAAACATGAGTCTATGACAGCGCGTAAACTGCTGGTATTCGATATATTTTCTAAGCAGTTCATAATGAGTAATTACGACTGAATAGAAATAGTCCTTAAGATAATCAGAATCAGCAACTTTAAGTTTAACGTCTTGTCCCATATGTTCAAAGAACATTAACAGTTTATAGACACTTTCGCTCTCTTCTGTGTAATTCTCTTGATGATCTTTTAACCTCAGTAAAATGTTAGATTGAACCGTTTTTAATTCTTCAATTCCTTCAGGAGACTGTTTAAGTTCAACTAATCGACTGTGACACTGGTTGAATAGTTTACTGTCAAATTTACTAGGATATTTTTCGTAAAACTCTTCTTTGAGAATTTGTCTTACCCTTAATTGTACTTTTAACAGGTAGTCACTATGCCATTGTTCAATATACTGCGATGCCTTCGCCCGCTTATTATAGTGATACTGACTATGTAAATTTAACATGGCAAAGACAATACCAGTTCCTACTCCAACTAATGCACCTGAATCTTTTGCCAAATTGTAACTTCCATTGTCCTGAGTTGGATGATCCTTCATATAATATAATGCACAACCTAAACTGACTAACACTATCAAAATTGGAACCGTAATATCCAGATGCCAATTTCTTATAGTTTTTTTAAGTTTCATCCGCAATTTCTCAAACCAAATAATGAAAGACCTGTTGGAATAAATACGCATCTGAGATAGATGAATACTATTATCCTGTAGCTGAGAAGAACAATTTACATTTTGATTATTAGTGTTCATAATCTTATTCTCCAACTATTACCTTAATTCAAGCTTTCATAACCTTATCTGGCTAGATTATTTATAACTATAAGACGCTAAAATATAACTTCAAAAAACTCCGATATGAAAAAATTACCTCTCAATTTTTCCACATCAAAAATACCTTATTAAGTTGAGCATTTTATTGAACCGCAAATCCTCTGCTGTTCTCAACACTTTTGTTACAAGTCATGGTTCCATTATAACTATGATGATTATAGAATAAGGCCATATTTTGTTGATAACTTTACTAAGTTTAATTTTTTGAAAAATTTGTTTATTCTAAATTGTACATCCACCATCAAAATCAACACAGAATGAAGCATTTATGATCTTTCTGTAAAACATCGTTACAATAAAGGGAAGCAGTTATAAAGAAATATTACAAAAATGATGACCACTGATATCCAACAAATATCCTTGCAATTAGAAAGCGAAAACTCCCGCGATCGCCTCTTAGCCTTAGTATCCTTAAGGGAAGTGTCAGCAGAAGATGCCGTTCCTTTGATTAAGAAAGTCTTAAACGATGAAGTCTTGCCAGTGCGCTCAATGGCAGTGTTTGCCTTGGGAGTCAAACAAACCGACGAATGCTACCCCATCTTAGTTAAACTGTTAGAGGCAGACCCAGATTATGGCATTCGCGCCGATGCCGCAGGAGCCTTGGGGTATCTTCAAGATGCACGGGCCTATGAACCCTTAGCCAGAGCATTTTATGAGGATACCGAGTGGTTAGTGCGTTTTAGTGCTGCTGTGTCTTTGGGGAACCTAGGAGACATTCGTGCCCAAGAACTACTTTTACAAGCCTTAGACAGTCAAGAAACGGTTATACAGCAAGCAGCGATCGCAGCCCTTGGAGAGATCAAAGCCGTAGATGCCATTGATGAAATGTTACGATTTGCTGACTCTAATGACTGGTTGGTGCGTCAACGTTTAGCACAAGCTTTGGGTAATTTTAATACAGACAAAAGTATCTCTGCGCTGAAATTTTTAGCCAAAGATAGCGAACCCCAAGTCAAGGAAACTGCCTTATTTTCCCTTAACCTTCTCCAACAAAACAGCAAAGAAGGAGTGTAGGAGTCATGATACAATCAGGTTGGTTGGGTTGCTAAGAAATTAATTGTAATTAGCCTCATTTTAGATCCTGAAACCTTTAGGTTAATGCTAGGGATACAACCAGCCCCCGATTTGCTCTGATCAGACAATTTATTGATATTCATGGACATACAAACGTTTCTAGAATTATGCGTTGGCCAATGGTTTTCTCAACGAAGTAGCTATCAGTTTGACAGTCAAAAAGCAGAGAGTCATAAATCAGAATTAACAGTAGAATGGCTCGAAAATACCGATTCTTTGGTTGTTTCTCTTTGTCAAGAATATCATCTCGATCCCCATCAAGCTATTGGCGGCCATAAAGTTAGTTGGAATAGTAGCCTTGACTACGGCAAACAAAAGCAAATAGGAACAGCAACAATGATTGTTATTCCTGATGAGAGTAACCCAAAAGCAGGAAAAATTATACAATCGTTTCAGTCTCAACCTTCAAAACAAGGAAATTACAGTTTAGGGCAAGATGAAGCCTTAACCTTAAGCTTAGAGAAAGGAGATTTTTGTTTAGAAGAAAGGGTTTGGTTTGCAAGTCCTAACTTACGACTAAGAACCACTTTAATGAAAGGTAAAAACGGCTATAGTCGAACAGCTTTTTATTCAGAAATTCGTAGAATGCCTCCAGAAAAGGCAGCTTAATCTTCAAAGGTGTTAGCATTAAAAATTTGAGGGTTTCACGGATAAAATAGAGATTTTTTAGGGATAAAATATCTAGCCTAAAAAATATCTAGCTTAAGAATCAATAAAACGAGATCAATGCGCTGTTTAAACTGTCATCTTGACAACCTACCGGAGAACACCCAACTATGTCCCAATTGTGGGGCGCAGGTAATGTCTTTGTTGCAGGAAGTATTGCCCCAAGGAACCCAACTGCGATCGCATACTTATTGTCTCGATGATGCTATGGGAAAAGGTAGTTTTGGCATTACCTATCGCGCCCATCACACTGCATTAAATAATCCCGTTGCCATTAAGGAATTTTATCCTATTGAATATGTCTCAAGAAACGTTGAAACTAAACTATTAATTATTCCCGAAAAACATCAAGAAGCTTATCAAAGAAATTTATCTCGTTTTTTAGAAGAAGGGCGCATTTTAGCAAAATTAGATCATCCCAATGTTGTCAAAGTGAGGGACTTATTTGAAGAAAGAAATACGGCTTATATTGTCATGGACTTGGTACAGGGACAAACTCTCTTAAAAGAACTAGAAAATCAACCCAACCAGAGGCTTCCTCTAGACAGGATAGAAAGCTTAATTGGACAATTAGTAGATGCCCTGACAGCAATTCATGAAGCAGGTATTTATCATCTGGATCTCAAGCCAGAAAATATGATTTTAACCCCAGATAATAAACTAATTTTAATTGATTTTGGTGCAGCAACATTAGCCAGCGATGCTAAACGAAAAAGAACCCGTTCTTTTACAGAATGTTATGCAGCACCAGAAATTATTTCAGGAGGGGAAGTCGGTCCCCAAAGTGATTTATTTGAAGTCGGGATGATCCTCCATGAACTATTAACAGGAAAGCTGCCACCACCCGCCATGAAGCGTGTTTTAGAAACGGATACTTGGCAACCGCAAGGGTTAGAATATCCTTGGGATATTTTAGTCTTAGAAGCCTTAAAAATTCAGAGAAACGATCGCATTGAAACCATAAAAGACTGGTGGAAAAAGCGCAAAGAAGAGAAAAATAATTACATCTCCCTAGACAAAAAAAATCTTACCAATTTAAAGGGAAAATTTATTTTACCATTGTTGCAGCAGCAAGGAATGACCCATAAATTGGGAAGGGGTTATATTAAAAAGGTTATTTCTGTTACTTACAATAAAATTTTAGTAATAGAAGCCGCAGGAGCCTCATTATTAGATATAAATACCCGTATTGCCGATTGGGAAATTGACTGTCCGACCCACTATGGAGCTATTAGTAACAATAAGCAAAAATTAGCCTTAGTTTGGCAAAATACTATCTATCTTTGGGATTTAAAGCAAGGCAAATTAATAAGACAATTACAGGGTCATTCCAAAAAAATCAGGGACATTGCTTTGAATGAAGACGGAGCATTATTAGTCTCTGGAAGTGAAGACGAAACCTTAATCTTGTGGGATACTAAAACAGGAGAAAAACGCCATGAATTGTCAGAACCTATGGGTTGGGTAACGGCAGTGGCCATTAGTCAAGATAATCAATTTCTGGCCTCTGGTTGTCGGGATGGAACTGTGAGGATTTGGGGAGCCATTTCTGGCCAAGAATGGCGATGTTTAGAAGGTCATCAATTAGGGATTGAATGCCTAGAATTTAGCCCTAATAGTCAATTATTAGCATCAGGGGGAAGGGATAAAACCATTCGTTTATGGTCAGTCACCTCTGGACAATTAAAACAAGTTTTAGAAGGTCATAGTGACTGGATCACCGCCTTAAGTTTTACTAAAAATGCTCAAACTTTAGCCTCTGCTGGGGCAATTAATGATAAAACCATTCGCATTTGGTCCCTAGCACAAGGAAACCAAAAACAACAACTTACAGGACACAATAATAGCGTCAAAGCAATCACTTTTTGCGCAGAGGATAATTCTTTGCTCTCAGCCTCTATGGACCACACCATACGCCTGTGGAATCTTTATACAGGGGAAACCCTTGAAAAACTGCATCAACACACTAACTGGGTTTATGGGGTTGCTGTGAGTTCAGATGGCCGTTGGGTTGCCACTGCTAACAATGACTGGACGATACGACTTTGGGATATTATTCAACGGCGAGAAGTTCATGTCCTCCAAAATCATCAAGGAGCAGTCTCTAGCATTGCCTTTAGTCCCAATAATAACTATTTAGTCTCCGGCAGTTGGGATGGAACCCTAAAATTATGGGATATCCAGAGCGGAAAATATCTCCGTACTCTACAAGGCCATCAAAACTGGGTCAGCAGTGTTGCCGTGAGTTCTAATGGGAAATGGGCAGTTTCAGGGGGTTGGGATAAAAGAGTCTGTCTCTGGGAGATGAGTTCAGGATGGTCTAGTTTCAAAGGAAGTAAACCCCTCCGTGTTTTATCAGGTCATCTAGATGATATTGAAGGGGTTGCCTTTAGTCCTGACAGCCAGTTAATAGGCAGTTGTAGTGATGATAAAATCATTAAACTCTGGGAAGTTTCCTCTGGGCAACTTGTACAACAACTACAAGGACATAAATCTAAGGTAACAGGGGTGGCGTTTAGTCCTGATGGTCAATTTATTGCTTCGGTGAGTTGGGATAAAACGGTTCGGGTGTGGCATATTCTTTCAGGTAAACAAATTCATAAATTTCAGGGTCACACTAACTATGTTCAGTGTGTGGCCTTTAGTCCTGATGGTCATTATTTTGCATCAGGGGGATACGATAGGATGATTGCTCTTTGGGATCTGGTTTCGGGTGAGTTAACTCAGTTAATTCAAGGTCATACCAATTGTGTTAATGGTCTGGCCTTTAGTAACGAGGGTTCTCTGTTGGTGTCTGGGGATAATGATGGAGTTGTAAGAGTGTGGCAATTTAATTTGTCTGAAAAATAACTATTATTAATTATTTTTTCTTTTTAAGCCGCATTTTAACACCTGCTTCTGGGCTTAATAATACCAAATCCCCTTTAGAAAGTAGATAATCATCTTAAGAAGGCAGAGGGAGCAGGGGAAGCAGAGGAGGCAGAGGGAGAAAGAATATTACTCTACTATAATAAGCGGATCTGGGATAACGTGAGTTCGGAGTTCGGAGTTCGGAGTTCGGGGTTATTCTTTTTTGAACGATACAATGAGGGTTTGAGACTGCTAATTTTGGTAAGTTGTCTCCAAATTGCCCTATATCGAACTCAGGTTAGGATAAAAACCCTCGAAGGGCTGATTTTACTGGATGTTTAAAGTTACTCATTGATTTTGGCCCAAACTCTCAAAACTTCACCCACACTCCAAGCTTGGGCAAAACAACCTCTGGGAGTCATGGGTGCATCCCCATCAAAAATTTCACTAATACTGCCAATGCAACCATCCTCAAGATGATTAGCCATCGGTTCAAGAAAACTATTAGCTAAAGTGCGATCGCTGTAAACCCGCCAATGAGCTTCCACAAACGGACCTATCAACCAAGCCCAAACCGTTCCTTGATGATAACTACCATCCCTTGAGACTTGATCCCCTCCATAGCGTCCTTTATATTGATGGTGAGTGGTACAAAGCGATCGCAGGCCATAGGAGGTAATCAACATCTTCGCCACCGTATCCACCACCGACTTTTGTTGTTCAGGTTTTAATAGAGGAGGGGTGGTTTTACTTTGGGGTAGGGAAACCGCAAAAATCTGGTTCGGCCGCATGGACTTATCATGACCGGTGGGACTATCTAAGACATCGTGACAGTATTTTAAAGAAGGATGCCAATAGCGTTGAAACCCTGCATGGGTATGACGGGCCATGGTTTTATATTGTCCGGCTGGTTGACCTAAAATGTCTGCAATTTCGATCATAATCGTCAGAGCATTGTACCAGAGAACATTGACTTCAATGGGTTTACCGTGTCGAGGGGTAACAACCCACTCTCCTACCTTTGCATCCATCCAAGTTAACTGAGTTCCTTCTTGACCACCATAAATTAAATGATCACTATCGAGATGAATATTATAACGGGTTCCTTCTCGATGACATTCGATAACATCTTGGAGAAGGGGATAGAGTTCTTTTAATAAAGTAATATCACCTGTGACACTATAATAAGCCCGAATGGCTTCAAAGTACCAGAGGATGGCATCGACTGTATTATATTGAGGAGTTTGGTTATCATCGGGAAAGACATTGGGCAACATTCCCCCGTCTAAATATTTGGCAAAGGTACTGAGAATATTGTGGGCAATATCTGGGCGGCCTGTTGTAAGGGTTAACCCAGGTAAAGCAATCATCGTATCCCTTCCCCAGTCAGCAAACCAAGGATACCCAGCGATAATCGTTTTGCCATCAGGGTTATGAGGTGAAGCGCGATTAACAATAAATTGATCCGCCGCCAAGACTAATTGTTTCACCCAAGGCAGGGACACCTCATCAGAGCGTTTGAGCAACCCTGCTTCATAATCTTGGCGTTCTTGTAATGCTTTTTGGCCATTCAGGGAGGTTTTTCGGTTGGTACTGGCTACAATGGTTAAAGACTCTCCTGGTTGCAGGGTATGGTTAAAGGTAGCCGCATTATAATGATCGTCTCGATCCCATAAACCCCGATACCTTTCCATGGCCAAATCATAGCCCAAATGCCAATGATAGTTAAGGGTTACTTCTCCCTTGTCAACCCAGAGATAAAAGGGTGTTGCTTCAGCATAGGGAGTGACACAAATGCCCTTAGGAACTTCTTCGACAAGCATTTTCCACTGTCCCGATTGGGTTGTACCATGATGATCCCTGTAATTAACTAAGGCTTTAATGGATATTTGTATGGATTTACTGCCCCGTTTGAATGTATAACGAGTATAGGTGGTATTTTCTCCCTGCTGCATCCAAATTCTTTTTTCAATCAGTGCATCCCCACAAGCAAAAGTCCAAACAGGGATTGTCCCTTCTAAGCGAAAACTCTCCATATTCAAATAGCCTTGAGGAGAAATAGTCCCATCAAACCAACGGTTGGTAAAACAAGAATAGGTTTGATAATCGTATTGAATCGTCTCGTCAAGTTTAGATAACAATAATGTTCGCTTCAGGGGAGGGTTCAAAGCAGCGATCAATAACCCATGATAACAACGGGTGATGACCCCTGATATTGTCCCACAACCATAGCCTCCAATACCATTAGTAATTAACCATTCCCGTGATTGGGCCGTGCTTAAATTACCGCAAATCTCCCGTCCATAGTTAAAGGTCATGAATATTCAGTGGATTAACTCTCCTGGTTAGGAAGATTGTATAAAGCTTTTTGCTCAATGTTCTATTATTTAACTATGTTTTCTCATTGTTATACAGTACAAAAGTTCTGACTTAACTCAGTTTCACTCTATTAACTGACTCATGGGAAATTGACTTTTTCTTGTTGTGTCAATTCCATCAAAATTATATCCAAAGTTTTCGATATCCTCTTTTAAAAATTCTGCTACTAATGAAGCTGTTTTTTCGTTATAATCTTTCCTGTAATCCCTGTTGCTCGAAACGTTTTCCCTCCGTAAATCCGCCACAACTCCTATTTTTTTACAAATAACTTCCCAATCTTGATTGATTGTTTCTAATCTAGCTAAATAATTCAATGCAAACTCACCATTTTTATCAATAATTAGGCGACTTTGGCTCGGCATTTTACCTTGATCTATTTGCCAATTAACATATTCTTCAAATGATAAATTAATCACTGTGTCATGCTGAAGATGCCCTGGCCACTGTTTCGTAAATTTATACATAGATAATAGCCAAGACCAAGGATTCCTAGCAACAGCGAACTTAAAGTATTCTTTATACATTTGTTCTGGTATTAGCCTTTGCAAATCTTTGATATGTCCATGACTTTTTGCTTTGGTATCATTTATTTTTCTTAATTCTCCCATATAAGTTGTTGCATAAATTTCTAATCCTGTTATCTTTTTGATGGCTCTAAATAGCAAACTATGGTTAAGAGAATCATATTTACTCAGTGCTTTTTGTAAGGAGGTTCCCCCTGTTTTAGGAATATGAATGAAAATAAATTTATTACTATTAGATAAGATCATGGCAAGTAATTTAAAATTTATGTTTTTTATTCAGGAATAAACCTAACATATTTTTTGTAAAAAATCAAGTTTTTTAATTAAGTGATTTTTCACCATCTTCTTAGCAACAATTTTTCTAAGAAAAACAACATAACAAAAATAATTTTGATATGCTAGAGAAGAATCTATTAATCCTTACCTATTTTCTCATCTCTATGATCATTAACTTGTGGAAGCCATCTCGTCTCATTGGTTATTGTCTTAGCCTTTTATGCCTTTTTTTATTACTTTGGGGCAATGTTCCTGCTTTAGCTCAAACATCTTCTATTAGCCCTTATTTAAACCGTGCCATTGAGAGAGTCACAGAATTTACCTTAGATAATGGTATGAAATTTATTATCATGGAAAATCATGATGCTCCTGTGGTTTCTTTTGTTACTTATGCTGATGTAGGAGCAACAGATGAGCCCGATGGAAAAACGGGAGTAGCTCATTTTTTAGAACATTTGGCCTTTAAAGGAACAACACAAATTGGAACTACTAACTATACTGAAGAGAAAGAAGTTTTAGCCCGTTTAGATAAAGTTTTTAATCAACTAAAATTTGCAAATAAAATGGGTGATGAAGAAGAAGCAAATAGATTAAATAACCGCTTTAAAATAGTGCAAGAAGAGGCAGCAAAATATGTTGAACAAAATGCCTTTGGTCGTATTGTTAAAACCGCAGGAGGTGTTAATATTAATGCTCAAACAACTCCCGATGCAACTCTTTATTTTTATAGCTTTCCCTCTAATAAATTAGAGTTATGGATGTCTCTAGAATCGGAACGTTTTTTAGATCCTATCTTTCGGGAGTTTTATAAAGAACAAAAAGTTATCTTAGAAGAACGTCGAATGCGGACGGAAAATAGTCCCATTGGCCAAATGGTGGAAGCTTTTTTAGGAACTGCTTTTACAGAGCATCCTTATAAACGTCCTACCATTGGTTACAACGAAGATATTCGCAATTTAACTCGTCAAGACGTTAGAGATTTTTTTAATATTTATTATGGTCCAAATAACCTAACAATTGCTATTGTTGGGGATGTAAATCCAGAAAAAGTTAAACAGTTAGCTCAGGTTTACTTTGGTCGTTATTCTCCCAAACCTGAACCTCCTCAGGTGACGAAAACAGAACCAAAACAAACAGAAACTCGTGAGATTACCTTAAAATTAGTCTCTCAGCCTTGGTATTTAGAAGGATATCATGTTCCTGCTTTAAGTCATCCTGATAGTGCAGTTTATCAAGTCATTTCCACCTTAGTAAGTTCCGGGAGAACCTCTCGTTTATATAAGTCCTTAGTTGAAGAAAAACAAGTGGCTTTATTCGCTGAAGGATTTAGTGGTTTTCCTGCTAATAAATATCCAAGTTTGATGTTATTTTACGCTCAAACTGCTCCTCAAGCTTCCCTAGAAAATGTGGCTAAAGCTTTATCTTTAGAACTGGAAAAGTTGAAAAAACAACCCGTTTCTGAGCAAGAGTTACAACGGGTTAAAAATAAATTAAGAGCCAGCTTACTACGCTCCTTAGACTCTAATTTAGGTCTAGGAAAAGCTTTAATTGAATACGAAGTAAAAACAGGAAATTGGCGTAATTTATTTGAACGATTAAAGGCTATTGAAGAGGTAACTTCTGGAGATATTCAACGGGTGGCAAGAGCAACTTTTGTCCCTGAAAATTTGACTATTGGGAAGATTTTACCGCAAAATTAGAAGTAGATAAATCCTCGTATAATAAAAGTAGGGTGGGCAATGATCATCCTACTTTTTGAGTTTTTAACGATTGGAAGACTTTTACTAACCTTAATTTGCGCCCTGTCTCGACTCAAAAATTGGCTGATGCAATATATGATACCAGATCCACTTATTATCGTAGAGTAATATTCTTTCTCCCCCTGCTCCC
>JASJEA010000144.1 GCA_030064935.1 Crocosphaera sp.
TGTTATTGTCTTAGAAGACCTAAACATACAAGGAATGATTAAAAAATGTCGTGCTAAACAGGATGAGCATGGTAAATTTCTTAAGAATGGTCAAGCAGCAAAAAGAGCATTAAATCGATTAATCAGGGATTGTTCTTGGGGAAATCTAAAGTTAAAAATCGAGTCGGTAGCTGCGAAGTTTGGAGCGATTTGTTTAGATGTTAGCCCTAAATTTACGTCTCAAAAATGCTCCCATTGTGGGCATATACAAAAAGAAAACCGCAACAAAGAACGTTTTTTGTGTCTTAATTGCGGTTTTTTAGCCGATGCTGATATTCAAGCATCAATTAACATTGGTATAAAAGGATTTAAAACCCTTGGAATTAGTCAATCCAAGCTACTGAGAGTCCCTCAGAAAGTTACGCCCAAACCTGAATCAACAAGTTCGACAAAATGTCGGGAGATATCAGTCTCGTTAGAGGTTGAGCCTGGGAACCCTCAACAGTTAAGTCTGTTTGAGTGGGTGAACGGGGAAGCGATTCCCTGTTAGAATCCCCAACTTCAGCCAGAGCAAGTTGGGGTTCTTCAAATGAGCCATAACGGATAATAGGAAGTTGCCTGATTGTCAACATAATACAGTAAGTTCCTGAGAAAAATCATTTAGAAATATAAAATTCTTGATTAGGGTTTAATAGTATTAACTTAAAATGTCGGCAGAAGTCCCCATCTATAAATTAAACTTTTGTGCGATGGCGCACCCTACTTCGTTAAGGAACTTCTGACTTCTGACTTCATTCAATCCCCTACCAATTTAACGCAAATAGGCTCCATCTTCTCCTATTTTTCCTTCTCCGTTCAAGACATAAATGCCGGCTGAATTAGCTTTAACTGAAAAGGAAATGGTGTTGTTATTAACATTGATAGTATTACCTGTTACTGCGTCACGATAAGTTCCATTGTGAACCTTATTAATCTTAATTTTCTGTTCTCCACCAATGGTTAAACCAACAGCAACATAACTATCACTTGCTTTATCTTCTCTGACAAAACTCATGGCATTTCCCCACTCATTAACCTGACTCATGGGTGCTTTTTGTAATGCAGGAATACGACTACGAATGAGGTTTAATCGTTTAATATGTTGATAGAGTGGATGACTTTGGGTAGCCTGAATCTTATCGTCTTCTAAATGGTCCCCAAAATAGGCCCTTCCGGTCTGGTCTAAGGTATCATCATTGCCAATGATATCTTGGGGCGCACCTTTCATAAATTCGATTTCTTCCCCATAATAAAGACAGGGAATTCCTCTTATTGTCCATAACAAATTATAAGTTGCTGCTGCCCATTCGGTGTTGCCTTGGAAACGAAAACGAAAATCATTATCTGGCCCCACATCATGGTTTTGTAAGAAGGTGACTAATTGAGTGGCATCTCCATAAACCCAATCTTTAGCTAAGATGGAGCCAATACCCTGAAAACTACCACGACTAACATTATCTCGAAAGGTAGAAAAGAGGGAGAAGTCCAATACTGATAAACCAGAGTCACCGCCAGAAGCAGGGTTTTTGGCATCATCTCCTAAACGAGTGTACCACCAAGGCCGCAAGCAGGAAGGGGCATTATCATCCCCAAATAAGTCACCCCAACCGGTTCCTTTAACTAAGTTTTCCCCAAAGACAAACAAACCGGGTTTATGTGCTTTCCAAGCGTTAATATACTCTAGTAAATTATTGCGTTCAACGTGCTTGACTGTGTCGATACGTAGGGCATCAACCCCCATGTCTAAGTAGCGACAAATGGCGTTAATTAGGTAGTCTTTGACATTATCTCGTCTGGTGGCTAAATCAATGGTATCGCCGGCTAAATGTTTGGTATGGATAGCAATACTTTCCCAGTCTCCTCCAGCCATAAACCCGTCTTGATGATACCATTCGGGATCGAGATTATTGGCATCAATACCAAAAAAGCGGTTAGGATTATATCCTTCTCTGGGTACGGTTTCGCCGGTTACAGGATCGACTAAGGGTACGCAGCCTTGAGGATCAGAGTTTTGTCTCTCTTTGAACCATTGGGGAGCAACAGGGTTATCATTATCTTCTCTAAACTCACTTTGATAGTTCCCTAAGTTGCCATGATAGGGACCATAGTTAATCTGTCCCTGTTGTAGTCCATGAGGAACATAGTATTTAATGGGGAGATGATCAATCCAGACTTTCCCCCGAATGCCATATTGACAGGAATGGTTAACTACTATGTCTTGAATGATTTTTAAGCCTCTTGCATGGGCTTCGTTGATTAAATCTTGATAGGTGGCATCGGGAGACTCTAAACGGGGATCAATACGGTTCCAATCATAGCCATGATAGCCATGATAATCGAGGCCGCTACGGTTTTCAATGGGAGGCGTGATCCAAATTGCGGTAAAGCCTAAGTCTTTGATATAGTCTAATTTTTGGATTAATCCTTTAAAGTCCCCTCTCCAATGAGGATCTTCTGCTTGTCCATAATGATTAAATTTAATACGATCGCGACAGAAAAAGTTGTTACTGGGATCACCGTCATAAAAGCGTGTAGTCAGTAGAAAATAGATGGTTTCTTCTCTAAATTCTTTCCCTTCTACGGTTTTGCTAACACTATAGTAAAAGTCGGCATAGGTTTCATGGCCAATACCATCAATGACTAAAAATCTCAGATTGGTGGTGTTGTTGACGATCATTTTCGGTCCAGTTAAACCATTGATCGCTTTTCCTTGTACATAAATATTACTTTTGCGGCTGGGTTCTGTTCCGTCATTGGTATAGTAAACAATGATCGCTGCATCTCTTAGATCGGTGATGGTGAAATTGGGTGCGATCGCTTCTGGATAGTTTCCTGAGTCTATACTGCTGGTAATGGTTGGTTTTCTTAAGTCTGCGTTGGGATCGATGGTATAAATAAACTCAGAAATCGCTCCCACTTCTCCCAAAATATTGCAACCAAGACACCGTAGGGTTGTGCTGTTATCTATAACAATGGGTTGTCCGTAAGGGGTTGAGTTGACTGTGGGTTCTGAGCCATCGGTGGTATAGTAAATGGTGTCGTTTTCATTGCTACTGGAGAGGATGATACGCTGAGAGTCTAGATAAGTTGCTCCTTTTGGTATGGCAGAAATGACGGGAATAGATGGTTTATCGGGGTTTTCGTCGTACCAACTCCGTTTTAAATACCAGCCTTCTCTATTTCGGTGTAAGTCTTTTGTTTGTTCTCCTTTCCCATCATTAAAGAGAAAATTCGCTGCTTCTGCTTCTCTAAATTCATAACGATACCAGTTATTCCCTTCTGCTGTCATGGGGACTCCTGGCCAGGAAGAAGTTTGAGAAGAGGGCCAGGTATCCCAGCAATAAATATTAATGGTTTGTTGCCATGTAATAGGACGTTTAAAGTGGACAATAAGGGGTTGAAAGGGAGTTTCAGGGTGGCGATCATACCAAGTATCTTTAATGAACCAACCTATCTGATTGCGCCATAAATCTGCAGTTTTTCTTCTTTTACCGTCATTAAAGACAATATTGGCTGCTTCTATTCCTGAAAAGCGATAGCTATACCAGTTATTGCCTTCTGCTGTCATGGGAACCCCTGGCCATTGCACTGTAGAGGAAGATGGTTGGGTATTCCAGTAATAAATGTTGATGGTTTGGTGCCAGAAGTTGGGACGTTTGAAGTAGACGAGGAGATCGGCCATTTTTCGAGGGTTTCCCTGTAGTCAATTTGTGGGTTAGAAAATAACTAATAAATACATATATACCATAAATTGAGCTATATTCTATCCTCTCTCATCGTAACTCATTGTGTAGTTATATAGTCCATAAGTTACGGTTAAATGTTCGTGAATGGAAATGTCCTGAATGTGCGACTAGCCATGATCGTGACATTAACGCTAGTGAAAATATTTTGGCCGCAGGACTTGCGGTGAGGCAGCGCGGTCTTGGGGGTTTCCCCCATGAGCGACTGCCGAACCCCTTTGGGGTGTCAGACGGGGTCGCGAGTGTAAGACCTGAAGAGAGTAAGTCTCGGAAGGCAACTGCATCATCTGCAGAAACCTAGATCGTAAGGTTTAGGAATCACCGCACTTTTAGGGCGGTGAGGATGTCAAATAAGCTGAACTTCAGACAAAATTTAGATACGTTCCCGGTTGGTTATCTTAGAATAGAGATAATTAGCAGTAGATATTGATTCTTGATCGTCGAATGCCGTCAAAAACCACCACAAAAACACCCGTTGCCAGTTCTCTAAAATCTCTTTTGGTTTCTCCGTCTCAGGTACTTCACGGAGAGGGTATGTTGTCTCAGGCGGGGGGTGCGATCGCTTCTTTGGGTAAGTCTCCTTTAGTGGTGGCTGGAAATCATACCCTAGACCTAATCAAACCCTATTTAAAGCCAGTTTTTCAGAAACATAACCTAAGCGCAAGGTTTAAGAGTTATGCTCCCGACTGTTGCGAAAAGTCTTTGGAACAACTTACCCAAGGGATTCAAGAACATCAAGCTGATTTGATTATTGGGGTTGGCGGGGGTAAATCCCTTGATCTGGCTAAATTACTAGCTCATCAACAACACCTCCCTGTTGTTACTATTCCCACCTCTGGGGCAACCTGTGCCGCATGGACGGCACTTTCTAACATCTATTCTCCGCAAGGGGCTTTTCAGTACGATGTACCTTTGTTACGTTGTCCGGATTTATTGATTTTGGACTATGAAATTATTAAAACAGCCCCGAAACGAACCTTAGTGGCAGGGATAGGTGATGCGATAGCCAAATGGTATGAAGCTTCTGTGAGTAGTGGTAATGCAACGGCCACCTTAACTATTGCGGCGGTACAACAAGCGAGGGTATTACGGGATATTCTCTTACAAAAATCGGTGGTTGCTTTAGAAAATGTGGGCTCAGAAGATTGGAAAGAAGTGGTTAATGCTTCGGTGCTATTAGCCGGAGTCATTGGAGGGTTAGGAGGTGCTAACTGTCGCACCGTGGCAGCTCATGCTGTTCATAATGGCTTAACTCATATTCGAGCCAGCCACGGTGCTTTACACGGGGAAAAAGTTGCCTATGGAATCTTGGTACAATTGCGTTTAGAAGAGAGCGTTCAACGCAATCAATTAGCAGCTACTTCTCGACAACAATTGTTAAAATTTTATGACGAAATTGGCCTACCCAAAACCTTAGAAGACTTAGGGTTATCTCAAGTAACTTTAGAGGAGTTGCGTAGAGCAGCAGAAGTCACTTGTCATCCCAACTCAGATATTCATCGTTTGCCGTTTAAGGTTTCATCAGAACAATTATTGTCTGCGATGGTTTCAAGTAATGTGAGTTCGGAGTTCGGAGTTCGGAGTTCGGAGTTATGATTTTTTAAAGGAGACAATGATGGTTTGAGACTATAGGCCCTTGCATTCATCCCTAACCTATAGAGGATAAGGGAATTCTACTCGACATCAGGTTAAAAATTGTTTTAATTTGCCCAGAGTGTATCTTTGATAACGGATAATGGAGGGTGGGTTTTCGTTGACCATTCTTAATCGAGCCTTGGGTACTGTAGGGCATACAGTAACCTGGATCTTAGATCCGAACACTTCAGGAGACTTGTCCTCTACTGTTGTTGGAGCAATCGTGCATCAGCAAGACGGGTCGTTGATCGAAGAATCCCCGTACCTTTAGGTCGGGGAATGTCAAACCATTGTTATCAAGCTTCATGAGGAAGTTAGTTATGTCTAAAGTCATTCAGTCTCCTCCCAAATATACGATTGAGGTTATTAAAGGAGAAGCGGCTCGGTTAGTTCGTGAAAGACGACTTCATCGTAGACAACCTATTTATACCTTGTGTAAATATATTCCAGCCCGTGAATGGCCCAATGTAGAATGTGAGTTAGAAAGACATGATTTTCTTCTCAGGGATTCAATTATTGATTTGTTAAGTACAGAACAATGGCATGATTAATAAATAATTTGATCTCCTAAGGAATAATATTCACTAGAAGCTGAAATTTCTAGAATGTTAGGAGATCAAAACAAAGATAATTATTTTTATATAAAAATAATTAAATATTGAGCAATAAATTGATATTTTTCTTAACTAAAGTTTAAACTTACTTTTGACTTAATATGATGAGATAGTTGTATCAACAAATGGCACTAATTACTCTATAATACATTGTGCAGAGTATCGTTACAGCCCAGATAAGGTATAGGCATTCATGACATTTTATCAAAGAGCAAGTGGGATTTTATTGCACCCAACCTCTTTACCCAGTCGCTTTGGTATTGGTGACTTGGGTGAAGGTCCCTATCGTTTCATTGACTTTTTAGTAGCCAGTGGACAAACGTTATGGCAAGTATTACCTTTAGGGCCAACAGGATACGGAAATTCTCCTTATCTCTGTTACTCCGCTTTTGCAGGAAACCCCTTATTAATCAGCCCTGACATACTTTATGGAGATGGGTTAGTAACTCAAGGGGAATTAGATGCTTATCCGGCTCTCCCTGATGATTATGTGGATTATGATTTAGTGGTTGAGCATAAGTTACCTTTGCTTAAAAAGGCGAGTAATAATTTTAAAAACGGCAATTTTCAGCAATTAAGAAGTGAATTTGAGCAATTTTGTGCTCATAATCACTATTGGTTAGAAGATTATGCCTTATTTATGGCGATCCACGATGATAACCCTGAAAAAGGATGGCACGAATGGGATAGAGATATTGCTAAACGCGAACCCCAGGCATTAGAGGCTTATCGGGCTAAATATGCTGATGCTATCTTTTATCACAAGTTTGTCCAATTTGAATTTGTGCGTCAGTGGAAACGGGTTAAAAAATATGCTAACGATCGCAATGTCAAAATTTTTGGGGATATTCCCATTTATGTAGCCTATGATGGGGCGGATGTTTGGTCCAATTCTGATATTTTTTGTGTTGATCAAGACACTTTAGAAGTGAATTTGATGGCGGGGGTTCCACCGGATTATTTCAGTGCTACTGGTCAATTATGGGGCAATCCTGTTTATAATTGGCAAAAAGTACAAGAAACCGGTTTTAGTTGGTGGATCGAACGGTTTAAAGGCACATTAGAATATTACGATGTGGTTCGCATCGACCATTTTCGAGGGTTTGAAGGCTATTGGGCGGTTCCTAAGGGTGAAAAGACTGCTATGAATGGCCAGTGGTTAAAAGCCCCTGGGGATGCCTTTTTTAATCGTCTCAAGGAAGCTTTGGGAACCTTGCCTATTGTAGCGGAAGATTTGGGGGTAATTACTCCAGAAGTTGAAGCCTTACGGGATAAGTATGAGTTTCCTGGGATGAAGTTGTTACACTTTGCCTTTGACTCTGATCGGGCTAATCCTTTCTTGCCTTACAATTATAGGAATCGCAATTGTGTGGTTTACACTGGAACCCACGACAACAATACAACCATTGGCTGGTTTGCAGAGCGAAATTTTGAGGAACAGGCTAGGGTTACAGACTATTTAGGGGGTATTTCTCCTAAGGGTATTCATTGGACTTTGATTGGTTTAGCAATGGGTTCGGTTGCTAATCAGGCTATATTTCCCTTACAAGATATTTTAGGGTTAGAAAGTCCTTCTCGCATGAACACTCCTGGGTTAGCTAGTGGTAACTGGACATGGCGATACAGTTTTGATGTTTTAACCCCTGAGTTGACGGAACATTTACGTTATATGACTGAATTATATGGGCGCATAGTAGCTTAATTCAGTTTGGCTCGGCAATGGGAGATATTTTCAAGTTTTTTCGATCATCTCTCCCATTATTATTAGTTGGTGGCAAAGGGCTGATAACTTTCCATAACTCTTCCAAAGCTCCAAATTTTTTGATAGTATCCTCGACTAATTTTGTCTCCTTGGTTGGATAAGGGATCAATAGCGATTTTGTTGCGTCCAACGTCTTGACCAGAACTATGAATATAAGAATTGTTACCTAGATAAAGGGCAACATGATCAACTCTTTCTGTGCCGAAAAAGATCAAATCCCCTGGTAATAATTCTGGATAGGTAATCTTTGTGACAAAAGCTTCTTGTTGATAAGAATCTCTAGGTAGCCAGATTCCTGATGCAGAAAATGCCGCTTGCATCAGTCCGGAACAATCATAGTTCGGGGCAATAGTTCCTCCCCACAAATAATAATTGGGTTCCTTCATGGCTGCTTGAGTAAAGGCAATAATTTTGGGAATTTCTCTTTCTATTTGACGGCGAACTATCTTTGTCGGCTGATAAACTTCAGTAGCGGATTTTAAGTTCTTTAAATCATCTAATGATAACCAAGCAACATAATCATCTTCACACAATTGAACCTGAATAAATTTCTCGCTTATGGTTGTTTCTAAAACCTTCAGATATCTTCCTTTAGCTGCTTGAGTGGCTAACTCTTCACCAGTATGAGAATTATATAGATTAAGGGCACGATTACAACAATATTCACCACACAATGATGGAGATAATAGCTCTAAAGATGTTACAGGGGAAGACAATACTAACATATCCTCGTCAGAACCAATAAAATAAAACAGTAGGGGTAAGTTTTCGCCTTGATGATACTAAATTGTTTGGCGTTGGAACCATGTTGTTTTGACTAAATTTTAGATTATAAGGTACTTTAATGCTATGAAAAATCTTAAGACATAGCATAATATAAGACTCGGTTGATTTGCCTAAAAAACCGATGAAAACAACCTATAATCGATAATTAGCACCACCAGGCATAGTGACAGAGAAGCACTATGAGATGTTCCAGAAATGTCAAGAAACACAGACAAACTGCCCCATATACTGATTGATTTTTTTGTAAAATTCGCTACAATTTCCATAGCGTTTCCAAAAGTCAGCATTTTCTCAATTAATATTCTTAGGAATTACTAACAATGGATTGTAGTCATGTTCAATTTTCTCTTGACAAATCAAACATTGATTATCAACAATTGCAAATGTTGTTTAATCAAGCTGCATTTTGGGCTAGAGAAAGAACGATTAAAGATTTACAAACTGCTGTGATTAATAGTAATCCAGTGGTAACAGTGTGGGATGGAAAAAACATGATTGGTTTTTGTCGAGGAACCTCTGATGGCGTTTATCGTGGAACAATTTGGGATGTGGTTATTGATAAACAATACCAAGGATTAGGATTAGGGCGTAAGTTGGTAGAAACAGCGTTAAGTCATCCTTTGATGAGTCAAGTGGAAAGAGTTTATTTAATGACAACCTATCAGCAAAAATTCTACCAAAAAATTGGTTTTCAGGAAAATAAATCTACGACAATGGTGTTGCAAAATGCCTATGAAATTAACGCTATTGGCTTAGGAGATAGTTCTAAGATAGAGGAACCAAGGGTATTAGACACTCTAACCTGGTAAGGGTTTCTGAGTCATGGGAGGGGGAAATATCTAATATTTTTAATTGCCCTCCCATTTTGTTGAATAAAGTTTTACATAGCAACAAAGTCATGGCAGGAGAAAGTTGTAAATTATGATTCCATTCTTGCAGAGATATGAAGGTTAAATCAGGGGTTTCTAGTTCTGTTTGTTCTTGTTGCCACTGTTGAATAGAACAGGGTATATCAATTATAATCTTCGCTATCTTTTCGAGTTCGTTTAATTGACTAGCTATCAGAATCTTTCCATGACTCATCAGATTTATTGCAGTGTCAATTAAATTCGTTAATCCGTGAATCAAACGAGTTGAATCTACTTGAATATAACCATCTAAATCGGGCTGTTTAATATCTATTTTAAAACTGTAATTTTTAGCTTGAAACTCAGTCAATTGATAGACTTCATTGAGGACATGATTTAAAGAGACTTTCTCAAGATTCAAGGGAATAGTTCCATAATCAATTTTAGAAATTGTGACAATTCTATCAATTATTTCTACCAGTTTTTTGGCTACTTCAAATCCTTGTTGTAGAAACTCTCTTTCTTCTTGAGGATCTTCACAAAGATCCCCTAAAATTAATTGGTGTAATCCCATTAAACTACTTAAAGGGGAACGTAATTCATGGGCAGTTTTGGCTAGATAACCCGTTTTAAATTGATTAATTTGTGCCGTCATTTCATAGGCTAATTTCGTCGCCTCTAATTCTTTTCGTAAGGTTTCTATGTCATCCATGATTAATTTTACCCTAATTTAATACTACCTTGACGTAAGATTTGCCATCCGTTTCCTGTCCATTTTGCCACAGTTGAAGGTAAACCACTACCGTATTTTTTCTGATTCTTTAACCTTTCTTCATCTAACACGAAAACATTAGGAAATTTGGCAGCAATTTCACTTAAATTTTCTATGGGTGGTTCCCCTGATAAATTAGCACTGGTGGTGGCTAAACAACCAGTTTCTTTCAGTAGATTCTGTGTCATTGAACAGTTAGGAATACGCATTCCAATGGTAGTGGTATCAATGGGGTTCATTACTTTAGGAACCAATGGAGAAGCGGGTAATACTAAGGTCAATTGACCGGGCCAATATTGTTGGGCGATCGCTTCCCAAATATTCAATTCTTGAGGGGTTCCTGTCACATATTGCCACATCTCTTCAGGGGATGAACCCATAAGAATTAATGGTTTATCTGGGGGTCTTTTTTTGGCAGCAAAAATTAGATCCGCATAGTTTGGTAATGCTGCTAAAGCAGGGACAGTATCCGTAGTAAAACTAACGACATTTCCCTGTTTTACTCTTTCAATTAATTCTTTTTGAGAAACGATAGGCATTTATTTATTAAAGTTAGAAAATGTAAAATAATGACCGAATAAAAGGGTTCCACTCCTCCAAATTCAGGGGTCGATAATTATAAATTCTGATTGACTTTAAACTCCTGTTGAACCAAAGCCACTTTTTCCCCTGATTGTATCACTTAGTTGCTCAACTTCTTCTATTTTAGCCCGAATAACTGGAGCAATTACCATCTGAGCAATTCTCATTCCCTCTATAACCTTAAATGAGGTTTTACCATGATTAATTAAGATAACTCCTATTTCTCCTCTGTACCCCTCATCGATGGTTCCTGGGGTGTTTAAAACAGTAATTTGATGTTTTAAAGCGAGGCCACTTCTAGGACGAATTTGTGCTTCAGTATTAGGAGGTAATTCGATGGAAATTCCTGTTTTAATTAATTTACTTTCTCCTGCTAGTATTTCTAAGGTTTCTATGGAGACTAAATCTAGTCCCGAATCATTTTCATGTTCATATTTAGGAATTATAGCTTTTGGATTTAACTTAATAATTTTTAGCTGCATT
Organism: Crocosphaera sp.; assembly: GCA_030064935.1. Lineage (GTDB taxonomy): Bacteria > Cyanobacteriota > Cyanobacteriia > Cyanobacteriales > Microcystaceae > Crocosphaera. Next base: position 11,244 of record JASJEA010000144.1, read on the forward strand.
ATTGTTGAAGAAAATTGTCGAGTTACAAAGATATATACAATGTAACATGATTTAAAATTTATATTATAAATATAATTATTATTTAATTACAACTTGAATGATTTATTCTTATTATTGACTAGGAGAAATTTGTCTTGGTTTTTCTGATTCTAAAATCTTGGTTGGTTCCATTTCTTGATTAGATAATAGCAAGTTATTCAAAACTTGGTCTGTACTTTTCAATACTTGAGAATCAGTAAGATAACCTAATTCTTTATTATGCTGGATAAAATCAATGTCTTCTTGTGCGATTTGTCTGTTTATTCGAGCCTCATTTAAACGATTCTTATTTCTATTAGCTAAAACCCAAATTCCTTGGCTGCCATAACCTAATAATGCACCAGTAATTAATGCAACAGGTAACAATTCTAAAATAAAAATAGAAGGAAAGGCCATACATAACCCGAAGTAAACAGAACCCAATAAACCGGCGAATAATGAGGCACAAAAACCCAAATTTCTAATGTCATTTAGTATCTTAGACAGGTTTTCTAATGTTTCTAATGATTGCATAGAAATAATCACATTTGGTTAGAGAACTTATGACTGAAATATGAGGCTACAGAAACACAACACCCATTGGAAGATCAGAACCTATATTTTGTCTTCATGAAACTTATGCTTAGTCACATCATGGACAGTGTCATTCTGGATGTTTTGTTTCCTGCGAATAACCTCCTCTAAAATAATGGAAAATGCTTCCAAAAAGACATATATACCTAATAGGAATAGTATTACGCTGACTAAACCTGGGTTACTATAGCCAGATACTTTATACAATGTAAAAAATACAGCCCAAACTAAACCTAGTATTATTAGTCTTCCAAAAGCTTTTCCAACTGAAATGTTTAAACCGTCAGAGTTCATTTTGCTTTCTATTTTAATTATACGATAAACACACATATATTATTGTATAAGTTAAGCATAACTTTTGTCAAAATATGTCCGATTTAATTCAACTAATACTTCACAAAGAAAAACAAGGCCATAGATTCAAAATTATCGATTGCTTATTAGTAACAAAATATACAACAAAGTCATTGCTCTAAGCATCCAAAATGGAGATACGAGCGAAGCTAATAAAGCTAAAAGAGCTATAGTAGTGTTTAATTTTTAAAACATATTATTCAGTTGAACTCATATTTATCTTAAATCTAGTAGATGCTAAATTTATAGATTAATTAATGAGTGGTTAAGTATGATTATAATAAATTTTATGGACATTTTTGATCAAAAAAGCAATATAGTAGTTCGATTAATTATGAAAAAACAACGTACAAAGTTAAATTGAATTTAAGAAGCACGTTGTTAAATTTATTAGTAATAGAATAACATCAATAGCAGAGAGGTTCAACTACAAGAATCTTATGGTTTTGAGATACTACATAAATTTTAGTTCCAGGTTCAATAATTTTATCAGTTAAACTTTGAGCAGACCAAAGATTTGCTTGAATAAGAGGTTTATCTAATAACTCAACAGTTCCTGTTATATTACTCGAAATTTTTTGCTTAACAATACCATATAGTGTTCTATATGGATAGTCTAGAAAATTCATAGTGATTTAGATATTTGAAATTACACTTTTTCATTAAAAACTATGGGTGTAAGAGATGTAGCTAAACAAATGTAAAACTTATGACTAACTTTATATAGAGTTTTATATAAGAATTGAGATATAGGCAAAAGTCCCTAAAAATGTTCGCTATGAACATCCATTTATGTAAGAGATCGATTAAAAGTAAGAATACTTATAAATAGTGGGATATGAATTGACCATACTTTGTTAAAAATTGTAACAGAGCATAGCTTAAAACAGATGAGTAGATCAACGAAAATTTCCTCAGAGAAGATCAAAACAGTTAAAGCTGCACTCAAAAAAAATGGGTTTCCTAGTCAAAAATCCTTAGCTACAGAATTGGGAGTGTCTCGTGCAACGATTAGTAGTTTTCTCAATGCAAAACCAGTAGACCATAGTTATTTTGTTGAGATTAGTGAAAAACTTAATCTAGATTGGCAAGCAATTTGTGTTAAAGAAGATATTGAAAAAGAACCTATCCAAGAAGAACAACCAATTATTACCAAAAAACAAGATTGGGGACTTGCACCGGAAGTTAAGCAAATTTATGGAAGAGAATCAGAAATTAAGCAATTAGAAGAATGTATTATTAGGAATAAGGTTCGTTTAGTTGCATTATTAGGAATAGGAGGTTTAGGGAAAACGGCTTTAGCTATTAAGTTAGGTCAAAAATTGCAACAACATTTTGATTATCTTATTTGGAAGTCTTTAAATTATAGACCATCACTAGAAACTATCTTATATGAAATATTATTATTTTTAGAGAATCAAAAAACCATAATTTTGTCTAATGAAAATAATAATAAAAATTTTGAAGTAATTAAGATTTTTCAAAAGTATCGTTGTTTGATTATTTTAGATAATGCTAACTCTATTACAGATATAGATAAAGAAAAATATAGCGATTTTTTAAAACTTATGGGTTCAACAAACCATCAAAGTTGCTTAATATTAACTAGCAGAGAAAAATCTCAAGAAATTAATATGTTAGAAGCAAATGGAAACCCGATAATTTCTCTAAAACTTAAACCTTTAGACGTAGAATCTATTAAAAAAATCGAAAATATTGGCTCTCTGTCAGGTACAAAAAAAGAATGGAAAGAATTGGTTAAAAGATATGATGGCAATCCCCAAATGCTAAAATTAGTTGCCTCTAACATTAGAGATGTATTTGGTGGCGATATTTTTCAGTGCTTACAAAAAACTCCTTTTAATGGTGTTAGTAATTTAATTGAAGAACATCTCAATAAATTATTAGACGTTGAAATTGATATTCTCTACTACTTAGCTATTTACCGTTGTCCAGTTAAACTATATCAATTTGAAAATGATTTATTAACTTCTGTACAGAATAGTACATTACTGAATGCAATTAAATCTTTAAAAAGAAAATTTTTAATCGAAAGTAATGAAGAAGCCACTTATACTTTACATCCATTAATTATGGAGTATGTTGCTGATAAAATAATCCAGAAAGTATTTGATGAAATTATCAATTTAGATATTAATCTTTTAAGTCGGTATCCTTTAGTTATAGCAACAGCACAATTCTCTGTCAGAAATACACAAAGAGATCATATTATTAAACGTTTACAAAAAGGATTGTTATCTTATTTTGGTAATTTTCATGAAACACATAATAGATTTAGAGAAATATTAGACATTTATCGTAATAATAATGATTTTAGAACGAGATTTTTAGCGAGTAATATCATTAGTTTGTCGAGACAACTAGATGGGACAAAACCAACTAGCGATTTAGAAAAATATAATTTTTCTGGATATACAATTCGTTTGTGTTCTTTGAGAAACTTTAAATTACAGTATACAAATTTTAAACATACTCATTTTATTGATTCATTTTTTGTAGATACCTTCAGTCATGTTTTATCTGTTGCCATTAGTCCTAATTCTGAAAATCTCGCTATTAGTGATATCGAAGGTCAACTGTATGTGTGGAAAATGAATCGAGAAAGTAATATTAAACTTGCTTTATCTGGTATTTTCAAAGGTCACTTTAAATGGCTAAGAAGTATTGCTTTCAGTCCCAATAATAAGATAATTGCGAGTGGTGGAGAAGATACAACTGTGAGATTATGGGACATTGAAACTCAAAAATGTTTGGAAGTTCTAGAAGGCCACTTAGATAGAGTCAGAAAGGTTATTTTTAGCCCTAATGGGAATATTTTAGCCAGTTGTGGCGATGATCGTACCATTAAATTATGGGATGTTAATAATAGAGAATTAATCACAACTTTAACAGGCCATGAAGATAGAGTGAGAGGTATTCAATTTAGTTCTGATGGTAAATTTATTATTAGTGCGAGTGAAGATAATGCTGTGATAATTTGGGATTCTGAAACCTATTTTATCAAGAAAGAGTTTAAGTTAAAAGAACAAAAAAATAATCCTCTAAGAGAACTATTTTTAAGTCCTGATAATCAATCTTTTGCTACTGGATGTGATGATTACATTGTCAGACTTTGGGGTATTGAAACAGGTAAACTCTTACAATCTTTCAAAAGTCATGATAACTGGATTCGTTCTATTGCTTTTCATCCTCACAAACCTTTATTAGGTAGCAGTTGTGAAGATGGCGTAATTCGTTTGTGGGATATCAAGACAGGGGAATGTTTGAAAGTGCTTAAAGAACATAAAGGTAGAGTTTGGTCGATTGTTTTTAGTTCTGATGGTGAATTTTTATTAAGTGGTAGTAATGACCGAACAGCAAAATTATGGGATGTTAACACAGGTAATTATGTTAGAACCTTACAAGGTTACAGTCAACATATTCGTGCCTTAGTGTTTACTCCCGACAGCAAACTCATTGCTCATAGTAGTAGTGGAATTAGCGAAAGCGTTAAACTTTGGGACATTGCTGAAAGAAAAATTATTGCAAATTTTAGAGAACATAAATGTATCGTTTGGTCAGTTGCTTTTAGTTTAGATGGAGAGTTTATGGTAACTTGTAGTGGCGATCGCACATTCAAAATATGGGAAACTAAAACAGGAGAATGTTTACATACCCTTTGGGAGCATACTAATTGGGTGAGATGCGTGACCGTCAACCCATTAAACTTTGTGGTTGCTAGTAGTAGCGATGATAAAACCATTAAATTATGGGATATCTATACAGGAAAATGTTTACAAACTCTTGAAGCACATGAAAATTGGATTCGTTCCATTGTGTTTAGTCCTGACGGTAAATTTCTTTATAGTGGTAGTGATGACTGTACCATTAAAAAATGGAACTCTAAAACTGGGGAATTAATTGACACTGTGGTTGATGGTTCTAATAAGGTTCAAATTTGGTCAATTGCTATTAGTTGTGATGGTAAAATCATTGCTAGTAGTGGAAATGATCAGTTTATTAGATTATGGGATAGTGACACAGGTGAATGTCTTAATCAATTAGAAGGTCATAATAGTTGGATACAATCAGTTGCTTATCATCCTCAACAACATATTATTGCTAGTGGAAGTTATGATCGCACCGTAAGACTGTGGAATACTCAAACTGGTGAATGTCTTAGAATTATTCATGGACACAGTAAAGAAGTGGTTTCTGTTGCGTTTAGTCCTGATGGTTTAAGTTTAGCTAGTGGTAGTAAAGATGGAACAGTTAAGTTATGGAATTTAGAGACTTATGAACTTATCAAAACCTTCAAAAGTCCTCGACCCTACGAAGGAATGAATATTACGGGAGTTACGGGTTTAGAAACAGCACAAATAGAAACATTAAAAGCATTAGGTGCAGTAGAAGATAAAGTAAATTAAAAGATTTAGATTGTTTTTGAAATCTTCAAAACATTAAGGGTTTATCTTGTTGATAGGAACTTAAATTTTTAGTCAAACAGACTTCTGCTTTTTGTAATTCTGAACCTAAATACATAGCGTGTTTTATTTGAATACTGGGACAGTTATCAGCAATTTTTTGATAAACTTGCCTAGCTGTTTTTCCTGAATAACAGTTAACAACTTCTCCTGAGCCTGGAGTAATCTGTTCGACAATAATTTGATTGTCTTGAATCGAAATTAAAAAACTACCACTGGGATCATGATAAGTTTTTTGTTGACAAATTTTAGTATATTCTGTTTCAATAACTTTATCTGCGTGTTCCCAACAATCACTATAAATATGTGCGCTTTGACTGATAATAATTAAGGGGCCTAACTGAAAATTATGATTAGAATTCTTATTAACTTCTTCAAGAATATGCTGTTGTAATGCTCTTAAACCCATTGCATTTGCTGGCCAAGCTGCAAACATATCATTACTACGAAATGTCGCCGTTAGGGACATTTCATTATCAACTATTCTCACCCAAATATGATTAAGACAAGGGGGACTATCATTATTTTCATAATCTTTAACATCCCAAAGAGACATAACCACTCTAGAAGAGTTTTTATCATTAATTAATTTTTCAATTGCTTGTTTGATTTGATCTTTTCCAAACCAGGATCTTAGTCTTTGTCCATAGGTATATTTTACTCCTTCTTTTTGGGGGGCATCATCTAAAATTTGTCCCATATAATCATTGATAAAGTTTCGTGTTATTGGTAAATAATTAGGACTGGGAAAGTGAAACTTTAAGGGTTCATCGGTTACAATAGCCGTTAGATCAATAAGTTCTTGCCATTGTCCATATTGAGTAGGTCTAATGGTTCCTGTTGTTTTAATTCTATGCAAGATTTTTACCCAAGTTTCTGCTATTGTGTTCCCTTCTATACGATGACCATATCTCGGTCCTGGTAACACGGTTGAAGTGGTTTCTATGATAGGGAATATTAATGATTCTCCCCAAGATTTCTTATTCTTTTGTTTGCTAAACTCATTAACATGATTAACTGCTTCTTTTATAGAGTTTGCTATTTTATACTCTAAAGATTTACGTAATATATCTAACGAATTAGCATCAATTTCGATATCAATATAACCTCTAATGTCAGAATTAATAACCCAAATATCTCGACCTGTATCACTTTTACCCTGAGTAAAACCTTGTTGTAAAAAGTCTAGTAAACATTGACAACTTCCTGCGTTTTTGTCTTCTTTGGTTGCATTTAAAATAACTAAAAATCTCACGTGAGGATTAGCTAGTAAATTACGTATTAAAGGACTAATTCCTCTAGTTGAACTGTATAAGTTTCCTATTACTGCATAGTCTTGAGGATTTAATTTTTTAGCAATTGATTGTTTGACTGTCCACCCTGTAATAATTGCTGTTTGTCCATTACCACAAATTAATTGATTAGGTTTATAATGAGGGGTATAAGTAAATTGATAATGAGATAATCTAAGGGTCATTATTTGTGAATGTTTTTTACAATAATTTTTTTTATACTGACTCTTTAATTATAATTTGCTTATAGTATAAAAAAGTATTTTTTAAGTAAATCTTAATCTAATTTGTATTCATTTTATATATTTATAATAGGAGGTTATGATACAGAATTAAGATACTTGTAATAAATTAAATTTTAGCTGTCTCACCCACCATAAATGGTTAATTATTATTATCTTTAGGAAGATAGTCAGGTGTCAAAATTTCTGTTTTAGTAAAGGGACAAACTTCAGGAAAAACCTTGATAGATAAACCAGTTTCTGCTTCAGCATACTTTCTCGCATTTCGATAGCATTTATCAAAGATTTGCTCATAATAAGGCTTATAACTGGGGCTATCTTCTAAGTCATCTAACATTCTATTCCGATGTTCAATAATAGAACTTTTCCAACTTCCTGATCTTTTATTAGGTTGATACTTCCACTTTAGAAGGTGTAGTAACAATTTCTCTAAATTACTACGAAATCCTTTTTTTTCACTTCTTCCCATTGCTTCAATCTCTTCAATTAAATTCTCAATATCTAATTGCTCTAATTTATTTTCTTTCAGTAATCTAGCTGTTTCTTCTAACCAAAGGTTAAAGTCCGTTCCATAAAGCGTTTTAACTGCTTTCATATTTCCTACCACATATCCTTATAGTTATTGTATCATAAGCATTCGTTAATTAGAGCATTTTTTAAGCAGGTATTGTTGACATTTCTTGCGCAAAATCTACATAAGTATAACCTGTTTTTTGATCAGTTAAATAATTTTTATATTTACGATAAAGTTCGATTCCTGGAATTTCTTGGGTAAATTCTTTTGGTATGCTGTATTCTTTTTGAGAATATTCATCACGAATTCCTATAATAGATTGATAATAAGGATACCATTGACGCATAGCATTCATTAATTGCTCAAATTTATCATAAGATTGTTGATGTCTTTCTTCAAGTATAATATATTGAATAATGCGAGCATAAGTATCTGGACTACTTTTTTTACCTGTAATATTAATCATTTCTCCTAATGCTTCAAAATCATCATAATGAACCATTACCAGACAAGTTAATGCTTTAAAATCAATAATATCTTTTCCTTTAAGCGGATGAGTTACTTCCGCAATGGATTTTAAAATTAAAAATTTTTCCAGTTGTTTTTGACTAAATAAGGAAAAAAGATTGAACATAAATTGATTTTGACATACATAACCTAATTCTTGCGTATAATTTTGTAAATTATATTTACCTTCTTCTGTTTTAACATGGGGTAATATCTGGCTTAATTTATGGTTAATTTTTTCTTGAAATATTTTTAAATCATCAATATATTTCATTTCTTGATAAACATAATTATAAAATTCTTGTTGTTTAATTCCCTGACACATCGATTCTATTTGACTGATAGTTTGATAGCTCTTTTGTACTTTAATCGCATCTTTAAAAAGTTCGATATTTTCCTTTAATCCTTGGTATTCATTTTGGTTATAGTGCAGACAAAATTTAATTTTCGCAAAGAGTAAAAATTCATGTTTGCTGAATTTTTCGTTATCAACAGCTTGAGCTAATTGTGCTAAAAGATTAGCATCATTTACTGCACGGTTGTGGAGAAAAATAGCTGTTTCTGATACTTTAGATTTTTTTAATCCTAGGCTATTCAATATTTGATCTGATATACCATTTTCACCGAATAATACTCCTGCAATAAGATTTTTTTGTTGTATGGCAATTATCCCAGGAACTAAAGTAATTAAGATAATTGAAAATGGTGAGAATTCAAAGTTACCTCTAGTTTGATAATTACTATCAAACCCAAAATTATCTGATGTTAAGATGGCTGCTATTTCTTGATTTTGTTGATTATTTGGCAGTTGATAAACATCAATTTCAGTCGCCGATTTTTCTTCATAAATATTTTGAAAATTATTGTTAATAGAACTAGAATTTTTTTTCGATGACAAACTAATTCCATTTTTGCTATCTAATTCTTCAAATAATTTATCAAATACTTTCTGATTATTATTATTATTTTGTTTATAATTAGCTTTATTATTATTCGATTGCTCAACGGAAATATTATTATTTTGAGATAATAAATCACGATAATTATCTTTAGTTTTATTATTTTGTGGTAGAGATAATTTTGAGTTTTCTATATTTTTATCGGGACTAGCTTTTTCTATGAAACTAGCTAATTCAATATAAAAAATAATCTCTTTATCTTGTATAAGATTATTTGTATTTGTTAACTGGATAACCGAATCTAAAAGACTAGGGTATTTTTTGTTTAATGAACTTGACGATTCTTGTTGAAATAAATTCGGTAATTGCTTAGACTGTTGATAATAGTATGATGATTCCGTATTTTCAAGTAAATTATTGAAAAAGATATAGTCATCAATTATATTTTCACCTAGTGTATCTGGGTTAATATAAAAATTTATCATGTCTTAGTTCCATCAGTTTGAAATTTATTTTACTCAGTCACAAATCTTTAATTTTTAACTAGAATATGAGTTATTTTTATTCTAGCTCTTACTCAGTATCTTCAATAATCAATTAAGTGACTGTGACAATCATCACAGCAAATATGTAACTTTCTTGCATCTATCCATTTACTTATGCAATTACCATGATTGATAAGGATGCTTAGCTAAATTAACATTATAATATCGAGGATCATAACTTACTTCTTGTCCTATCCAGTTAGGCAAATCAATCACCTGATCTTCTTTTTCTAATTCAATTTCTGCTATAATCAAACCTTCATTTTCCCCTTGAAATTCATCAATTTCCCAAATCAAATCTCCTTGATTAATTTTATAGCGAAATTTTTCAATTAAAGGACCATTACACAAAGTAGTTAAGATAATTTCAGCATCATCAAAAGGAATAGGATATTCAAATTCATTACGACTCAGTCCTTCACTTTTACTTTTAATAGTAAGATAAGCTTCATTACCTATGATTCTTACTCTAATAGTTGTTAACTTATCTTGGGTTAGGATATAACCTTGTTTATAACTGATTCCTCTTGCTAAAGATCGCCAACTATCATTAGTTACTAAAAATTTACGCTCAATTTCAATCGCCATAATAATTCAATAAGGATAAAAAATATTAAGTTCTGAAAGTTATGGGACTTAACTTATTTATCATAAAGCTACCAACTGGCCATATATCATAACAATGTTCACTAACTTTAAAAACCTAGTTATACATACTTCGGAGGTAAAAATTAATCTTGTCAAAGGAGGAAAAGGATATCCCCTTTTATTGTTACATGGTTATCCTCAAACTCATGTAATGTGGCATAAAATTGCCTGGAGGTTAGCTGAAAATTTTACTGTCATTATACCTGATTTAAGGGGTTATGGAGACAGTGATAAGCCATCAGGAACGCCAAACCATTCTAACTATTCTAAACGAGTCATGGCAGCAGATCAAATAGAAGTTATGTCTCAATTAGGATATGAAGAATTCTACCTAGTAGGACACGATCGCGGGGGAAGGGTTGCTCACCGTTTAACCTTAGATTATCCGCATAAAGTCAAAAAATTAGCTTTATTAGATATTGCACCAACCTATCAAATGTACAC
>JASJEA010000136.1 GCA_030064935.1 Crocosphaera sp.
AGTGTGGTGTTTTCTCCTGATGGGGATACCCTTGCTTCTGTTGGTGATGACAAAACTATTAAGCTGTGGAGTCGACAAGGTAAGCTTCTGAAAACTCTAGAAGGTCATCAAGGTGCCGTTAAAAGTGTGGTGTTTTCTCCTGATGGGGATACCCTTGCTTCTGTTGGTGATGACAAAACTATTAAGCTGTGGAGTCGACAAGGTAAGCTTCTGAAAACTCTAGAAGGTCATCAAGAGTTGATTTGGGATGTGGTGTTTTCTCCTGATGGGGATACCCTTGCTTCTGCTAGTTCTGACCAAACTATTAAACTCTGGAGTCGACAAGGTAAGCTTCTGCAAACTCTAGAAGGTCATCAAGGTTCTGTAATAAGTGTTATGTTTTCTCCTGACGGGAAGACCCTTGCTTCTGCTAGTTCTGACCGAACTATTAAACTCTCGAATCAAGAAGGTAAGCTTCTGCAAACTATTGAAAGTGATGCCGGTCCACTCTGGAGTCTGGTTTATTCTCCTAATGGTCAAACTATTGCTTCTGCTAGTTCTAATAAGATCATTCTCTGGAATCTTAATTTTCTATGGAAACTAGGTGATTCATTAACGCAAGGATGTTATTGGGTGGGGGATTATTTGAAATATAGTGCGGAAGTGAGTGAGGAGGATAGGAAGTTGTGTCAAGAATGAAGAATGGAGAATGGAGAATGCAGAATGGAGAATGGAGAATTGATAGTTAAATTTTTGGCAAGCGATCGCCGTTTTTCAGTTTGCGGGTAATCTTGTCATCAACTCTTCAAAACTATAAGGACATTGCTCAGGAAGGTTTAACTTATATTCACTCAACACTAATCTTTTCGCCCTTTGGTACTCTTTCTCTATATCTATCTTGTTTAAAAGTGTTTTCGTTAGCCTTCTCTCAATTTCATCTTGAAAGTTGTTAATTTCAGTCTTCCAGTGGTTTCGAGGATATTGATTCGGAGAATAGTCTAATTTGAGTTTATGTTCTATCAACCGTTTGACAAAACTACTAACAGCATGAATCTGTTCTTTTCCCAAGTCTTCTATCTCCTCTTTCAAGTTCTCCCAATCTAACGCTTTGATATTATGATCGTTTAAAGCTTCTGCCTGTTTAATCGTCCATTCCACAAAGTCAGTCTCATACAGATTATTCATCTTATTGATTTTATGGGTTTGTCTGGTTTTCTCAAAAGAACTCATTTAATTAAGGGTTGTTGGCAATATAAAGCCATCTCAGTATAGCAGTTAGTACCGCCCCAATAACAGCACTTATTCCACCAACAACCACAGGAAGAATTAATGAGCGAAACCCTTGTAAATCAGAAATAGCCTTAACCATTGTGTCTTGTTCAACTTCTACTTTTTCCAGTCGCTTGTCTATATTAATCACTTTCTCACTTAAGGTTGCTTGTCCTAAGTAAATTGATCTTCCCTTGCCTCCCCTGCCTCCCCTGCTCCCCCTGCTCCCCCTGCTCCCTCTGCTCCCCCTGCTCCCCCTGCTCCCCCTGCTCCCCTTATCGTAACGTATGGTATTCAACAGGATGTCATATGCGTTTAATGGTGTGTGGGCTTAATACTATTAAGCCCCTACGGAGGATGTTGAAGAGGAGATAGCCTCAGATAAACTTAGAAGTTGAATTTTTTCTGTAACTGTTGCGCAACAGTAAGATTTACCAAAAGCGGTGCTAACCTAGTAAAAATATGATAGGAGTGTAACGGAATCATCTATGCAAACAAGAGATACAGTAACCCAAAAACAACCTTTCTCCCTGAATGATGCCATCAGTGCCAGCCAAAACTATTTACTCTCTTTACAATATCCTCAAGGGTACTGGTGGGCAGAGTTGGAGTCTAATATTACCCTGACGGCTGAAACCGTTTTATTGCACAAAATTTGGGGCACCGATAAAACTCGTCCCCTACATAAAGTAGAAGCTTACTTACGTCGTCAACAACGGGAAGATGGGGGTTGGGAACTCTTCTATGGCGACGGTGGAGAAATTAGTACCTCCGTTGAAGCTTATATGGCTTTACGTTTATTAGGAGTTCCCCAAGATGATCCTACTTTAATACGCGCTAAAAACTTTATTTTGAGTAAGGGAGGCATTAGTAAAACCCGTATTTTTACTAAGTTTCATCTGGCTTTAATTGGCTGTTATGACTGGAAGGGAATCCCCTCTATTCCCCCCTGGATTATGCTATTTCCTAATAATTTTCCCTTCACCATTTATGAAATGGCAAGTTGGGCTAGGGAAAGTACAGTTCCCCTAATTATTGTCTTTAATGATCAGCCTGTTTTTGCGGTTAATCCTATCTTTAACTTGGATGAGTTATATGCAGAAGGCATAGAAAATGTCAAGTATCAATTACCCAAAAATAATAATTGGGGTGACATATTTTTAGGGATAGATAAACTCTTCAAATTTGCTGAACAAGTTGACTTAGTTCCTTTCCGAAAAAAAGGATTACAAGCAGCAGAAAGATGGATGTTAAACCATCAACAAGAAACAGGAGATTGGGGCGGTATTATGCCTCCGATGGTTAATTCTTTACTAGCCTTTAAAGTTCTTAATTATGATGTCAATGATCCTTCTGTACAACGAGGATTTGAAGCAATTGACCGTTTTTCTATAGAAGAAAATGATACCTATCGTGTTCAAGCTTGTGTCTCTCCTATATGGGATACGGCTTGGTGTATAAGAGCATTGACAGAATCAGGTTTACCAAAAAATCATTTTTCCTTAGTTAAAGCCGGAAAATGGTTATTAGATAAACAATGTTTAGAATATGGAGATTGGGCAGTTAAAAATAAAACAGGAAAACCGGGGGGATGGGCTTTTGAATTTACCAATCGTTTTTATCCTGATATCGATGATTCAGGTGTTGTAGTGATGGCATTAAATGGCATCAAATTACCAGATGAATCCCGCAAAAAAGCAGCCATTAATCGTTGTCTACAATGGATAGAAACCATGCAATGTAAAGCAGGGGGATGGGCAGCTTTTGACGTAGATAATGATCAAGCTTGGTTAAACGAAGTGCCCTATGGTGACTTAAAAGCGATGATCGATCCTAACACCGCCGATGTCACTGCTAGGGTAGTAGAAATGTTAGGAGCTTGTGATCTAGAAATGGAGAGCGATCGCATTAACAAAGCCTTGAATTATCTATACAAAGAACAGGAAAAAGATGGCAGTTGGTTTGGTCGTTGGGGAGTCAATTATATTTATGGAACCAGTGGCGTTTTATCGGCTTTAGCTGTTATGAACTCCGATCAACATAAAACACAAATAGAACAAGGAATTAACTGGTTATTAAGCTGTCAAAATGAGGACGGAGGTTGGGGAGAAACTTGCTGGAGTTATAACGATCCTAGTCTTAAAGGAAAAGGTGTAAGTACCGCCTCTCAAACTGCTTGGGCGTTAATTGGTTTATTAGATGCAGGAGAAGCTTTAAATTGCTTTGAAAAAGATGTCATTGAACGAGGAATTAACTATTTATTGAACACTCAAACCGATGAAGGAACTTGGGAAGAAGCCGAGTTTACTGGAACGGGGTTCCCCTGTCATTTCTATATCCGTTATCATTTTTATCGTCATTATTTTCCATTAATTGCTTTGGGACGCTACCAAAAATTAATGGATAATAGATAATGGATAATTAATAACTACCTGTTTTAAAATTAATCAGAACAGGTAGTTATAATGACAATTATAGATATTTTTATCTGACGAAATATTTTCCTAATCAAAAATGTTTAACTTATCAAAATTACTTCATTTTAAACGTTCAAATTCTTTATATTTAATTATCTCCATTGCTATTATTTTGTGGTGTACTAGTATAGGTTGGGCTTTTAATCAGGCATTAGGGGCAGATCCTAGCCCTAGGTTAGCACAGTCTTTAAGGCCAGATCGCTCCACCGTAGAAGTTGGAAAAGAAATTTATGTCTCCACTTGTTCAGGATGTCATATTCCCATTGCCCCAGAAGTTTTACCCACAGAAACCTGGCAAGAACTTTTAGAAAATCCTCAGAAACATTATGGAACATCAGTCCCTAATTTAATCCGCTTGAGCCAAGTTTTAATCTGGGATTACCTAAAAACCTATTCCCGCCCCATTTTGCTCCGAGATGCTCCCATCCCTTTCTATATTGAACAATCTCAATACTTCAAAATTGTCCATCCTCGTGTTGAATTTAGCGAACCCATAACCACTAAAAGTTGCGTTGTCTGTCATCCAGGAGTGAAAGACTTTAACTATAGAACCCTAAGTGCAGAATGGGAAGATGCACCGTAGAGATGAGTGGTGGAGCAAAAAATTCTCAATTCTTCATTCTTAACGCTTCACTCATAACATTAGCCGGAACAGGTTGTTTTAACCAAATTTCCAAAGCTGCTGCCCCTTGATAAACTAACATATCCGATCCATCAATGATCATTAACCCCTCTTGTTGAGCATCTTGGAGAAACTGAGTTGGACTAGGAATATAAATTAAATCATAGGCGATCGCACTAGAGGGGAGTTTTTTCCACAAGGTACTCTCAACAGGAGAAGAATTACTATTAGGAAACATCCCAATCGGTGTGGTATTGACCAGCAATTCTGTTTCTGATACCATCCCTGATAATTCATCAGAGGAATGAATGGTTAAAGAAGCTGTAAGCTCACTATTTTGCCAACTTTCTTTAAATTGACTCAACTTATTTTTATCACGTCCCACAATGGAAATTTCAGGGCATCCCAATTCAGCTAAAGCTACCACCACAGCCCTCGCCGCCCCTCCATTGCCTAAGATGATAGGTTTAATGGTTTTCCAGTTACGGTTTAAGGGCTTCAGAGGGGCTAAAAAACCAATAATATCAGTATTTGTTCCTTTCCATCCTGTTTCGGTTTGCCAAATCGTGTTAACCGCACCCACTAACTGAGCCGTGTTGGTAATCTCTGAAAGGAGAGGGATAATCGCTTCTTTATGGGGAATGGTGGCATTAAAACCCATTACCCCAATGGCAGCAAAACCTTCTAAAGCCGTTGCTAGATTTTGGGGTTTAACTGGAAAAGGAACATAGATGTAATCTACGCCCAAGTGAGCGATTGCTGCATTGTGCATAACTGGGGACAAAGAATGTTCGACAGGATCACCAATAATCCCCAGTAATTTCGTTTTTCCTGTGATGGTTAGCATAATTTGAGTTCGGAGTTCGGATTTATGATTTTCTAAAGGAGAAAATGAGGGTTTGAGACTGCTGATTTGAGTAAGTTGTCTCCAAATGCCCTTATGTCGCACTTAGGTTGGGAGATTGATGGGAAATGCTGACGGTAGTTTTTTCCCAACCTCTGAAACAGCGATGTTTTTCTTCGCGGATAATAATCTCCCGGTGTCATTGGAATGCGATCGCTGCTGAATCGGCGATCGCATCTTAATTTACCCAAGGAATACTCTACCTCGATCATGAACACTTGAACACACCCCATCTAAATCACAGATTTTAGATGGGGACTGCGCTCAACGATTCTGTTCAAAGAAGCACTATTAAGAGTATCGTCAGTGCATCATAACTAGACAATCTTACTTATTCATGGGAATGATTCTTACCAAAAACTACAAACCTGAGAGGGCTCAGGTTTTTGGGAGTTGACTTTATAGGTACCAGTGTGATGTTTGACAGAAAGATGATGATTTATACACAATCCTGTCTCACTGTCCAAGGCACATTTTAATACAGCTTGATAGTTATGGATATCATGATTATCCACTACAAACTTGAAGTCAAACCAAGCATCTTTATGAAAATCTAAAAGATAAGCATAGGATAAATGTTGATATCTTTGGTCTTTTAAAGGAACACAGGGGACTTTATCGCGGGTATTTTGAATGCGAATTGTTCGAGTTGTTTCATCCTTTTGAGCAGATTGTTGTTCATAGAATTCAACGAATGCTTTGTTACCAACGCGAGGGGAGGCATAATTATAATTGGAAGCGTTAATATGTGGTAGACATAAAGCCAGATCTAGGGTAAATAATGCAGTAATAGCTGCTCCTAAACTATGACCAGTAATATACAGTTTATCAATAGGTTTATCCGAGTTTTGATATTGGTGAATTAAGGTAAATAACTGTTTTTGCATCGAGGGGGTATAAGTAGAACCATCATCATAATCATCACAATAAATATGGAAAAAACCTGATTCAACCCTGACATCTGCGGGAACTGAAACTTTATGATTATGAGGAACAAATACAGTTGGATCGTAGCCAAAATCATCTAATAAATCTTCAGGAGAATCAGTGCCTCGAAAAGAAAATATATAGGTATAAGGAGCATTTAGTGAGCGAAAAATAACCCCATACAATTCAACATTTTTATCTTCATTAAAAATAGCATCAACCCCTGTCCAATGATGAATAACTTCGTACCCATCTGGAGAGTCAATATTGTTACTATTAAAAGAAGTTGGATCATCTTTATGATAAGCATTATAGGCCTGAATACTAGCTTGTACTAATAATAAAGCTTTCTCTTTATCTATTTGGTCAGTGTTGAGATAAGTAATTGATTGATTCATGATGGTTTACCCATTCTTCATGTTCAACTATCCATTATCCCTGATCTATGACCAATTCTAAATTCTCAATTCTCAATTCTCAATTCTAAATTCTCAATTCTCAATTCTCAATTCCCCATTCTCCATTCTAAATTCCCCATTCTCCATTCCCCATTCTCCATTCTCCATTCCCGCCATCTTCTTCCAAAGTGTGATAAGCGACTGCCCTGAGTTTACTATAAAAATCTGATGAATCAGAAGGAGGAACAAATTGGTGAATTGAACGCGGGGCTTTTTCTATGTCTATAGCAGGTGTTGGCTTAATGAGTTGAATAGATGTTTCGATTTTTTGTTTGTCGCTGTCATCTTCTTCTGTTTTCGGGCTTTCTATTGTAAAATCATGAGACAACTCTTTTGTGTCAGCTTTTCTTGACAATTGTTGGGCAGAAATGGAAACAGGAATGACTATCTTTTTGACTAATTCTTGTATCGGAGTGAAAGTTACTGTGTTTTTCGGAGTGACTTCTATAGGCTTGTCAATGCAAACTGATTCCTCTACGGTTTCCGATTGGTGAATCTGCTGATTATTTGTCACCTCTTCGAGAAAAATATGGCGGGTGATCAATCTTTCAAATTCGTAGGTAAAGTGATACACAGGATGGCCTAATCGCTTCCAGAGTGCCAAAATATGTTCCACAGACACCGCCTTATAACGGCCTTGATAGAGGGCTTCGATAATTGCAAGACGAATCCAATAAGCTGAATAAGAGGCTAACCATGTTTCAATTAACTCAGTAATGGTGACTTGTTTAACTTCAAAGCCATAGCGAGTTAATAATGTTTCTATTTGGTTAACGCGTTTGTCTTTGGATTGACTCATCACATCTTTCTATCCCTATCACCATTCTTCTAGCATATTTTTCGTTTTAACAATATAACAGTTTAAAATTAAATGCGAGAACTGTTTTAAGTACAATCCAACTAATATGCCCATGATTTCTTCTCAAGAAGCACAGAATATAATTTTACAGCTAGTTGATGTTTTAACCGAAACTGAAACTATTTCTTTAGATGAAGCGACAGGAAGAATTTTAGCACAATCGGTTACAAGTCTCTATGATTTTCCTTATTGGGATAATTCGGCCATGGATGGTTATGGGGTACGATTTGAAGATGTGAGTCAAAGTGCTCCAAATAACCTCATTAGCCTAGATATTGTCACAGAAATTCCTGCAGGAATTAACCCTCAAACGTCTATCAAATCAGGTGAAGCTTGTCGTATTTTTACAGGGGGAATGTTACCGAATGGGGTTGATACAATTATTATCCAAGAAAATACCCGTCAAGAAGGAAATAAAGTGACGATTTTGGAACCTCCTAAAAACCAGGGACAATTTGTTAGGAAACGGGGGGCTTTTTATCAAGCTAATGACACTTTATTATCTCCTGGAATCAAAATAAATGAGGCGGAAATAGGTGTTTTAGCAACTTCCCAATCTTCTCAACTGAGAGTCTATCGTCGTCCTCTTGTGGCAATTTTATCTACAGGAAATGAGTTGATTTCTCCGTCTGACACCTTACAACCTGGACAGATTATTGATTCTAATCAATATGCTCTCAAATCTTTTCTTCTTAAACAAGGTGCAGTTCCTATTAATTTAGGGATCGTTAAGGATCAAAAAGAGAGCATTAAACAGAAGATAATGGAGGCAATTAATTGCGCAGATTTCGTTCTTTCAAGCGGTGGTGTATCTGTTGGTGAGTATGATTATATTGAAGAAATTTTAGAAGAATTAGGGGGTAAAATTTATATTAATACTGTTGCTATAAAACCTGGTAAACCCTTAACAGTTGCCAAGTTTGATAATGGGTGTCTCTATTTTGGATTACCTGGAAATCCTGTGTCTGCTTTGGTCAATTGTTGGCGATTCGTTAAACTTGCTTTAGATAAGTTATCAGGGATAAAAAGTGAGCATAAACCTCAGTTTATTACAGCAACATCTTCCTGTAATTTATCTTCTAATGGACAACGAGAAACTTATGTTTGGGGACAGTTAAATTTTAGTAATGGTGAGGCTATTTTTGACTTAGCTCAAGGGAGTCAAAATTCAGCTAATTTAATTAATTTAGCCCTAACTAATGCTTTAGCAATTGTACCTATAGGAGTAACTAAAATTAATCAAGGAGATAAGGTTAATGTTTTATCTACAAAATCCTAAGTATTCCAATATAACAAACCTTGCCTACCCGACAAAACTATCTAACAGTTAATGAATTAAGCTTATTGATATGACCAATGTACAACCTTCTAAAACAGTTTTGTTTAATTCTCCTTCTATTGTTGTCAGAAATAGTCAAGGAGAAACTTTAGGACCTTTTTATTTGACTAACGACTTACATCGTTTAGGAAGAGATCCTAATAGATGTGATTTTCCGATTCCTGAAGCTGCTAATTGGGTTATGGTTAGTGGTTGTCAAGCTTCTTTTATTAAAGAAGGGAATGGTTATAAAATTTATGATGGAGATAAAGTAAAACAAAGCAGTAATGGTTTGTTTTTTAAGGATAATTCAATTACTACAAAACAGGGACTTTTATTACAAAATGGAATGGAAATTACCATTGGAAAAGAACCTGGAAAATGCCCGATTATACTTTATGAAGAGACTAACAGTAATCAATTCTTAAAAACCCCTAAAAAAAAATCACTTTCTCTGCAAAATAAATCACTTGAAATAGGACGCAATCCTCAAGCTAATTTACACTTAGATGCCCCTACAGTTTCTTATCGCCATGCCATAATAGATAGTAATAATCAAGGTCAATATATTCTTACCGATTGTAGTACCAATGGAGTTTTTATTAATGGACAAAAAGTGAATCATCAAGCCATAATTGTTGATGGTGCAACCATTCGTGTTGGACCTTATACACTTATTAGAAAAGGTGATAATTTAATTGTAGCAGATCAGGGAGATAATATTCGTTTAGATGCGAAAAATTTGCAGCGAATTGTTACAAATAAAAAACAAGAAGAGATTACCTTATTATCTGATATTTCTTTAGCCATTGCCCCTGGTCAGTTTGTTGTAATTGTTGGAGGAAGTGGTGCAGGAAAATCAACCTTAATGAAGACTTTATTGGGAATTGAACCGATAGAAAATACTGGGATTGTTGAATTAAACGGGGAAGATTTACGTCAAAACTTTAATATTTATCGTAACTTGATTGGTTATGTTCCTCAATATGATATTGTTCATCTTAATTTAACCGTGAAAGAAGTGCTATATTATGCTGCTAAATTACGCTTACCTGCTGATATTAATGTAGAACAAGAAATTGAAAAAACCTTAATGCAGATTAGTTTAAAAGATAGAGAAAATACCTTAGTTAAAGCTTTGAGTGGAGGACAGTTAAAACGGGTTAGTATTGGGGTTGAATTATTAGCTGATCCCAGACTTTTCTTTTTAGATGAACCCACATCTGGGCTTGATCCCGGATTAGATAAAAAAATGATGGAACTGTTAAAACAATTAGCAGAAGAAGGACGAACAATTATTTTAGTAACCCACACTACTTTAAATATTAATTTGTGCGATCGCTTAGTTTTTCTAGGCAAAGAAGGCCATCTTTGTTATTTTGGTCCTCCCCAAGAGGCAATGATTTTTTTTGATTTAAAAAGTAACAATTTTGCTGATATTTATATTCATCTAGAAGATAAAAATATGGTTGAAAAAGAGGCAGAAAGATTTAAAAATAATGCCAATTTTTATAATAAATACATTGGTCAATATTTAACTAAAAAATCACAAACATCCAATAACAATAAACCGAAAAAAGTCAAGTTTCCTTTGGTTCAACAATTCTTGATTTTAGGGGAAAGATACCGTAAACTATTGCTTCGAGATCCCCTAAACCTTACAATATCTTTAATCACTGCCCCTCTAGGAATTATAGCTATGAGAATAGCTTTATCTGATCCAATTCCTTTTAATTCTCTCGATAAAAATGATCCAACTTTGGCAACTTTATCCTTAAAAGTTCTTTTTGTTTTTACCTGTGCAGCTATTTGGGTAGGCTTAGCTAGTTCCTTGCAAGAAATTATTAAAGAAGCTAAAGTTTATCAAAGAGAAAGATTAGTTAATTTAGGAATTTCTGCTTATTTACTATCAAAAGCATTTACTTTGGGTACTTTAGCATTTTGTCAAAGCTTGTTACTATCCTTGACTATTTTGATCTTTTTCAAAACACCAGATTACCATAGTTTAGCTTGGATAATTGGGACAGAAATAACTCTATTTTTAACTCTATTGTCAACCCTTGGACTAGGAATTATGGTATCAGCTTTAGTCAGAAATATTACACAAGCAAATAGCTCTTTACCCCTATTACTTTTGCCTCAAATTATTTTTTCAGGGGTGTTATTTAAAATGACAGGAATTGGTAAATTTTTGTCTTGGTTGATGATTAGTCGTTGGTCAGTAGGCGCATTAGGAAGTTTAGTGGACATTGGTGGTATGATTCCTGAAAGTTCACCATTAAACCCCGTAACTGTTGATATTCCTAGAGATGTTTATGAAACAAATCCTGAAAATTTATTCATTAATTGGGGGTGTTTATTATTACATAGTTTAATTTATTGGGGAATTACTTATATTGTGCAAAAACGTAAAGATATTTTATAGAAAAATAGAAAAATTTTAGATTGTTGAAGGTAGATAAATGATACCATTGTCTGAAATGGAAATAATTATCAGTAAACAATATGGGTAACACCTTTGGCCATCTGTTTCGTATTACCACTTTTGGGGAATCTCATGGAGGAGGAGTGGGAGTTGTTGTTGATGGTTGTCCCCCACTTTTAGAGATATCAGAAAGCGATATTCAAGGGGACTTAGATCGTCGTCGTCCTGGACAAAGTAAGATTACAACCCCCCGCAAAGAAACCGATACTTGTGAAATTATTTCTGGTGTATTTCAAGGGAAAACATTGGGAACGCCCATTGCCATTTTAGTCCGCAATAAAGACGCGCGATCGCAGGATTATAACGAGATGGCCTTTAAGTTTAGGCCTTCTCATGCAGATGCAACATATGAAGCTAAATATGGCATCAGAAACTGGCAAGGCGGAGGGCGATCTTCTGCCAGGGAAACCATTGGGAGAGTCGCTGCTGGAGCAATTGCTAAAAAAATCCTCAAACAAGTTGCCAATGTGGAAATTATTGGTTATGTCAAACGCATTAAAAACTTAGAAGGAACAGTTGATCCTAACAACGTTACCCTCGAAGAAGTTGAGAGTAATATTGTGCGTTGTCCTGACGCAGAAATGGCCACAAAAATGATCGATCTAATCGATCAAACTCGACTGGAAAAAGACTCCATTGGAGGGGTTGTTGAGTGTGTTGCTCGTCAGGTTCCCAAAGGGTTAGGAGAACCTGTTTTTGATAAATTGGAAGCAGACATAGCTAAAGCAGTCATGTCGTTACCTGCGAGTAAAGGCTTTGAAATTGGTTCAGGGTTTGCAGGAACTCTATTAACAGGAAGCGAGCATAATGACGAATTTTATATTGATGAAACAGGCAATCTGCGCACAAAAAGCAATCGCTCAGGGGGTATTCAAGGAGGTATTAGTAACGGAGAAAACATCATTATTCGAGTTGCTTTTAAACCCACAGCTACCATTGGCAAAGAACAAAACACCGTTACTTCTAGTAGTGAAGAAACAACTTTAGCAGCAAAAGGAAGACATGATCCTTGTGTTTTATCTAGGGCAGTTCCGATGGTAGAGGCTATGTTTGCCTTAGTTTTATGCGATCATTTATTACGTTGGCAAGGACAGTGTAAAGTGATGGACAATGGATAATTAGTTGAATGATCTATCTTAAATGGAGCAATTCATCTCCCGTTAAGCTAAGGCTGTAACGGGGGATTATACAATATCTATTTTACACTCCTTTTTTAATTGATGTTAATTGCTCATAAAACTAATTATTAGAATCATGTTAAGTCTTAAAAAATTACTAATCAACTGGCCATTTATTTCCATTAGCTTAGCTGTTATTTTGGTTATTATTGCTCTTCCCAGACTGGTTCGTTTATTGATCAGTCTACGAGAGGTTTTTCTGGCCTCGGATACCCAAGCAGTTTATCAAAGAATCGTTGATCCTGATAAAGATTTATTGCAATCCATCAGTCTTCTATTAATAGCTGATGTTATTTTATTAATTACTATCTACTTTGTTCCTGAAATACAGTTAATTTATATAATTGAATTTCCCATTAGTTTATCCGCTTCCTTAGTTATTAGTTGGTTAGGATATCGATTAGTTGAACGTTTTTTTAAAATTTATATTACCGAGATTACTCAAACTGGAAAGAAACTAAATGAAGATTTATTTATTGTTGCTAAATGGCTTAGTTTTTTACTCTTTCTATTCATAATTGTTACTATTTTTTCTCAAAGTCATAGAATTAATCTGTTGGGTTTAATTGCTAGTTTAGGCATTGGAGGAGTGGCCATTGCCTTTGCCGCCCAAAAAACATTGGAACAGTTATTAGGGGGTATTGTACTTTATTTAGATCGTCCTTTTATCGTTAGTGATTATATTGGTTTACCTGATGGAACTTTCGGAAAAGTTGAATCTATTGGGTTACGTTCCACTAAAATTCGTGTTTCTGGTCGAGGGACTTTAATGGTAGTTCCTAATAATTATTTAACGGGAATTAATATTGAAAATTTTACGGGGGCCAGTAAAGTTATTAACATTGTTAAGCTCAACTTTTTTCAACTTCTTTCTGACTCTCAAAAATCATTTGTAAAACAATTAATTATGAATTCTGGACTGACAAATGAAATTGATTATCGTCATATAACTATTGATTTTCAAGATATTACTAATCATAAAAGAGAAGAAATAACTCAAGCTAAAATTAAATATTTTCTGCCTTTGTTGGGAGAAGCACCAACAGAATTTCGTAGACAAATCATACAAATAATTAGTGAAAATATTAGACATAAATTATTAGAATATGGTATGAATCACGAAATTATTGATAAGATTTTTGTTAACTCTGAAATTTCTATATAGAGGTAATTGACAAAAATAAATGAATATAATTAAACAAATTTATGGGTTTTTAAAAACCACTACTTTTTTAGATATTATTATCTTCTGTTTGTTGATTCTTTTATCAATTGTAGTGGGACAGTATATCAATAACATACTTTCTCTAGCTTTACGTCTTTTCCCACCTCAGCAAAGAAAAAATCTCTATGATAATTTGATTCGGGATAATGCAATTTCTATTAACCGTGTGGGAACTTGGATGTTACTCTATTTTTCTTGGGTTTGGCTGAGGAAAAATGAGGACTTACCTATTCTAATTGACTTCTGTGTAGACTTGATTTTTATCATTTTTTTATTGTGGAGTGTTTCCAGAATTTTTAGACAACTGATAAAAATATATGGAGTTAATTTATTTGGAAAAATTGGAGGAGAAACAACAGAGATTCTTCTTGGTTTGGAAACGATTTTTAATATTATTGTTGGCCTAATTACTTTTTCTATTTTTGCTTATCAATATGGTGTTCCCTTAACAGGTTTATTAGCCGGGGTTTCCATTAGTGGTTTAGCCCTTAGTTTTGCTGCTCAAAATACGCTACAACAGCTATTTGGAACGGTAATTATATTTTTAGATAAACCTTTTATTCAAGGGGAATATATCCGCCTTCCTGATAATGATAAAACCTTTGGTCGAGTTGAGTCTATTGGCTTGCGTTCGACTAAAATTAGGACAGTAGCCAAAAATACTTTGTTGATTGTACCAAATTCAACAATGGCCAACTGGCCAATTGAAAATGTAACGCGAGGTAAAAAGGTTATGATATTAGTTTATTTTGATTTTAAACGCATTTTAGATCAATATGAAAAATCTTTAGTCAAGGACATTAATGCTAAATATATTCATTCATTTTTTGGAGTTGAACCCGATACCTCTAGCACTACTTTTTTAGATGATCCCAAAGGCCATAAAAGTCGTGCTAGAACAATCTTTTTTATTTTAGGTTCGACTCAAAGTTCCATTGAATTACGTGGAAGAATGGTGGAAGTATCAACCAAACAAATTAGCTTAGAATTAAAGAAATATGGGATTGAATTTACTGCTAACGAGCCAGTTATTTCTTTTGATTCACCTATCACCTTGTAGGGCAATGATCTCTCAATCATGATAACCAATGCTTACGGGGGTTAAATTGTTCTTTTTCGCGAATTTGTTGATATAAAGCGATTTCCTCCTCGCTTAATTCTGAAGGAATGGCGATTTGAATTTCTACAAGTTGATCCCCCCGTTTACCCGAACCATCAGGATAACCTTTATTCGCTAACCGCAACCGTTGGCCTGGACGAACCCCTTTCGGCACCGTCATCTTCACTAAACCATCGATGGTAGGAACCTCTACCGAACCCCCTAAAATAGCTTCACTGGGGGTAACGGGGACTTGACAGGAAATATCATTGCCTCGTAACTCAAAAACACTATGAGGGGTAATGGTAATTTTGAGATAAAGATCCCCTCCTTCAAGTCCTTGTCCCTTGAGACGAATTTTCTGACCATTGATCATCCCGGAAGGCATATCAACTTCCAGCGATCGCCCATCTTCTAAGCGGATACGTTCTCTTCCCCCTCGGTAAGCTTTTTCTAAGGGAATATTTAACTTAGCCTCCACATCCCGCGCCGTACGAGAAGGGTTAACCACCTTGGCCCGTTTACTACTGCCAGGGTTAAAGTCTTGAAACTTCCAGAACTCATTCTCTCTGCCATAACTGCTATTATTGGAACTACCATTACGAGGGGGACGAGAAGGAGGACGAGGGGGGCGACGTTTGCTTTTACCAAAGCGCAGTCGATCATACTCAGCCCGTTTTACTTCATCAGAGAGAATATCATAGGCCTCGTTAATACTCTTAAATTTTTCTTCCGCCGTCTTATCCCCTGGGTTCACATCAGGATGGTATTGCCGAGCGAGTTTACGAAAAGATTTTTTAATCTCCTCGGCGGTGGCATCGCGAGAAACCCCTAAAATGGCATAGTAGTTACGAACTTGCTGCATATATCAGTATAAACGGGAAATAGGGTCAGTTGAGTTCTCCAGGGGTTAAAACAGCCTGGATTCTTAATGGTTGTGAACAAGCGCGATAAATCGACGCTTCTTCACATCTTATACGATATAATTGATACAACCTCTACAATCGATACCTTTGTAGCACACTTAAACAATGCTTTAGCTTCCCTGCGAGAAGCCCCGCACTCTACCTTGCTTGTCAGTGTCGGGATTAAAGAACTTTTCAATTGGATAGACCAATCTTAGACTTCGAGGACAAGTTTGTATCGCTCCCCCTGCACTACTTAGCCCGTTTTGCAAAAAATGTAGTATGTTGGGTTGACAAAATAATACAAATTGAATTATGATTGTATTAACGAGGACTCCATAGGGAATACAGGATATAGCTCAGTTAGTAGAGCATCTCGCTTAGAACGAGACTGTCGCGGGTGCGACTCCCGCTTTCCACAGTACATTCCCTATACCTTCCTCGTCTTTTATTGTCGAAAATTTCATCAATTAATGATTAGATATCAGAATTTTTGACAAGACTTTGATTAGGGGGTGATAGGAAAATGAATTTATTAATTAACTTTTTAGAAGTCGCTTGTACAAATATTGCTCAAGAAACTTTTTATAATACAAAACAATCACAAACCGAGCAATTATTGACATTGCATACTCAATTATTATTAAGCGATCGCCCTTATTATCGTTTGATGCCTTTTTTTCCTATTAATGATCGTAATAAAACTTTGATTTTGCGAGGTTTATTAAGTACAGGAAAAGCAAGAATAGTACAAGATGAAGTTTTAGAGTGGGAAATTATTAAGTCTATTGTAGAGGAGATTCCTATTTCTAGATTACTGCGTTTTTTTGTGGAAGAAATTGCTAGTAATAATCAAGTTTTTGGGACAAATTCTTTGAATAATGCCAGAGTACGTCGTTTGGGTAAATATCTTTGGCATCGGGCAAATGCTTATCAAGTGATTAAGTACCATCACAAATATAAAATAATCATTCGTCATTGTCGTTTAAATCCTCATCATTGTCAAAGTGAGGAAAAAAAAGAACTACAAAAATGGCTATTTGGAAAACTTAAAAAGCCTAAGCAGGTCAAATATTGTGAGTTATTGCGTCATCGTTTGTTAGCTAAATGTGGCAATATTCATTCCTTAATGAAATTGCCGTTAGATGTAGCAGAAGGAATTGCTTTAAGTCGCTTTCAAATGAGTTCAGAAGCTTTTGCCAAAGCTTATGCAAAACAGGGTAAATCTACTCGTAAAGAAGTCTTGCGTACACGAGCTAAAAATCATGATTCTATAGCTATAAATTTTGGTAATTATGATTTACTAGAATTAATTCGCTATGCTCAAACTCATCAACAAGATTGGTCGGAAATTTATCCTCATATTCAAAGAAAAGCTCGTCAGTTA
The DNA here is from genome assembly GCA_030064935.1 of Crocosphaera sp. Classification (GTDB taxonomy): domain Bacteria; phylum Cyanobacteriota; class Cyanobacteriia; order Cyanobacteriales; family Microcystaceae; genus Crocosphaera. The sequence goes on from JASJEA010000136.1 coordinate 17,093, forward strand.
GCTATTAATTTATCTTTACCCAAAACATTAGCTTTGGTTATTGATAATAGTTTCAGTATGAAGGGAAGCAAAGAAAGAGAAAACTACCCTATAGCTTTTGTTGAAGCTATTACTCGTATTTGTTTGGCAACAGATTCAGAAATTAAGCTATGGTTTACAAAGAAAAATAATCCTGAATTTGGCCCATTTAAAACTGGGGGAGCCACGGATTTAAGAATGCCTTTAACTGAAGCGATAATGAGCCATCCTGATGCAATTTTAATTTTATCTGACGGTTATGAAAATCAGTCAGCAGGTAGTATTGCCCAAATTTTAAATACTACTGCCGTCAAACAGTCAGGGATTACTTTTTTTCAAATTAATCCTGTGGCAGCAACAGAAGCTAAAGGAGCAACTCGTTCCTTATCATCAGAGATAAAATTAATACCTATTGCTGATATTAAACAGTTTCCTTTAGCTGCTCTAATCAACCATGCTAAGATGAATATTTCTTGTTTAACTGATTACTTAAATAAGATAGATACAGCTATTAAATTAGGAGATTTTAAGACAGCGAAAGCATTAGGAAAATTTCAAGTAATAGCAACAGAAGAAAAACAATTACAGCTAACAGGAGTGACTTAAATGGTATTACGAGAATACTTAGCAGGATTTGAACCTAAACAGCCTCAAATTGTTGGGAATATGGCAGTTATTCCCCTAATTAATTCTCAAGTTCAATTTGAAGGAATTGCTGGAGTTGAAAATGTTAAACTGAAAAAAGATTGTGATTATAATTGCTTAGAATTTATTCCTCTAGAAGATAAATTAACGGTAGTTCCTAATGGTTTTACTCTGATTACGAAAGAACCAGCACAGGATCGCACAGTTCCTATTACTCATATTTTAAATAAGTTCAAAAAAGTAAAGGCTTACTGTGTTCAATCGTCTCAAGGTGGGTTAATGAATCCCGAAAATACTCATCTACAAACCATGCGATTATTACCTTTAAGAATTCGCCAATATGCCTATCAAATTCATCAAAAAAACTCTGACATTGGCGCATTGTGGGGTCAACTGGGAAAAATGAATAAACAGACAGGAGTCAAAGGTGATTATTTAGTCCGCTTTTTTGATAACTTTAAACAACAATTAGAGGAATTTGTGGCTCAATTTGAGCCAGTTTATCAACAAAGGGGTGCAATTACTATTATTAATGGTCGTGTGGTTGGTATTGATATTATGCCCTCATCTCAAAGTTTTTTCAAGGTTTGGGAACTATTAATCCGAGATTGTTATGGTGCGGAAGCAATTGTTAAGCAAGGTGATTGCAATCCAATTTCTATTACATCATTACAAGATGTGAAAGATGTTAACCACTTATTAGAAGCAGTTAAACAAATGGCTGAAGATGAAAAAAAATGGGCTTATCGTATTGTCAAAGCCGTTTTAGATCAGGAGATTTTTTTAGAAACAAGAGAAAATTTACGAACTAAAACCGTAGGAAAATTAAAACTTAAAAATATCTTAACTGATGAATTGGAAGGACAGGGAATTATCAATCAAAATGACGAGATGATTTATCTTTCTTTATTTCGTCATACTGTTAAACAAAACAAAATAAAAGCCTTTCCCATCTAATCCCAAATCCGCTTTAGAAAGTAGATAATCATATTAAGAAGGCAGGGGGAGCAGGGGGAGCAGAGGGCGCAGGGGAGGCAGGGGAGGCAGAGGGAGCAGGGGGCGCAGGGGGCGCAGAGGAGAAAGAATATTAGTCTACGATAATAAGGGGATCTGGTATAACACAAAGGTAAAGCGATCGCCGATTATCAGCGATCGCCTTAAGTTCAGATTCAGTATTGTTTAGGATATAACCTAACACAAAGCTAGATACAAAAGAGACTTAGAAAGAAACACCAATGGGTGTATCAATAACTAAATCTCCTGTTCCTAAAGCTCGGATGGTGATTTGATCGCCATTGCCTTGACCAGAATACTTTAACACCACATTAACAGTTAATTCAGAGCCTGGGGCAACTCCTTTAAACTGACCGGGATCGATGCTATAAACATAGCTATAGTCATCATCAACCGCAACAATGGTAAAGTCTTTGTTGACATTTTCTAATCCTTCATCGATGGCATCAACTAGGTTAGAACTATTAGCAGTAATAGGAACAACGGTTCCGACACCCAACTGATTAACCAATCCTTGATAAACAGAGGTATAGTTGCTTGTCACTAGGAAAATGGGGACAATATCTGCCTTTTCCAAAGCCGCTTTTACCTGAGGAACGGAAGGATAATCTTCTCCTAAACCGTTACGATCAAGGATAGCATCACCATTATTAGCCGGAACTCGTGCAAGACTAGCATAATCACCGGCCTTATGATAACTATCATCTGTCGAAACAATGGCAGTATGACGAGCTCCCTTTCTGAAACCAATTTCAGAATTGCCCCTTACGGCAACTTGCAATAAAGCTTCTAAGGATGCTTCGGGATAATCACCCCCATAGGGAATAACAGACAGAGCGTTAACCGTATTTTGGAACTGGGTTTCGTTAGCGGTTAAAGGCAACTTGGTTTGATAGACATAGCCGGAGGCAGCCCTTCCTACTCGGTCATCAGGTTTATCGGTAAAAGCAGCCACACCAAAACGGGTGTCCGGTTGTTTGCTTTTTAACCCACTCACCAAAGAAGGTACTAACCTACGCATATTAGGTAAATCATCACGAAAAGAGCCCGTTAAATCTTGGGTTAACAAGACATCTAGAGGTAAAGCTCCTGCACTTTCAGGGGTCTTGATTTTCACTGGAATGGTGACAGTATTGTTGGTATCAGGGGGCAAAACACAAGTACCTGTTACTGTCCCACCGGATGAGATGGTAAAGGGTGGAGCAGTACCAACATTTAATGTAAAGGTGCTACTGGTTTCACCACTGTCATTATCGGAAGCAGTTACCTTAATCGAAAGGCTACTATTGGCCTCTTTATCCCCTGGGACACCAGAAAATTTACCGGTTGTGCCATCAAATTTTAACCAACTAGGTAAGGTACTACCGTCGGCTAAAGTCGCTGTGTAGGTCAAAGGATCACCATCGGGATCACTAAAGACTCCGTCTGGAATGGTGAAACTGAAGCCATTACAGGGGTTGATGTTTTGATCGGGAATAGAATTATCGGTTACAGGGGGTTTATTACTAGGACAGGGAACAAGAGGAATTTTCTCAGTACCTATTTCTGCAAAGTCAAAAGCTAAATAGGGATCATTGGGAGCACTCACTTCCACATTCAATGAACCTTCCCACACATCTCCCTTGTCGGTAAACACTTGGGAGAAGTCTACAGAGACAAAAGCCGCTTGAATACGACCATCTTTTTTACCTTTAGCCGAAGCCGTGAATTCTTGCGTTGTTGTCGAACCGTCAGCACTGGTTAAAATAACTTCAGCCGGTTCTACGTCATAGTCCCCTAGCAGAATGTTGACAAATAAATCTGTGCCTTGGGGAAGTTTGTCTTTGGCAACGGTAAACTTAAAGTTAAAGGTGGGTTTATAAGGAACTGCGTTGGGATCACCCCCAGGAAAGGGTTTGCCGTAGGTTGAAGAAGTCTTGTAACCAAACACTTTACCCAAAGAGAGGTCAGTATATTCAGAGCCTGTACTGCCAGTATCCGTAAAACCAACTCCTGTGGTGTAGTTATTAGCAATTTCTACATCGGAACGGTTATCAAAGGGATCTCCTTCATCACGGTTACTGATTTTGCCATCGCTGTTGAAGTCGGGGAGAAAATCTCTGGTGGTGAGGATATCTTGTCCATCTTGGTTGACAGGGCCGCCATAAGCTGCAGTTAACCCTTGGCCTTCGCCGAAACCAAAACCATCGACATCTCCAATACGTATCTTTTTGAACCCGCCAGGAATGGGAATTGCTGTTCCCGGCTCGCACTGACTATCGGCTGCTTGGGCTGATACTGGATTGACCAGTATAGATGCAAACCCCAGCAACATTACCATCAGTAATGTGATTAGTTTTTTTTTCATTTTTCTAGAGTCTTGTTCTGGTGATGTGAAGGGAAATCCTCAGAGGATCTCCTTGACCATGTATCTGGCTGAACCAACCATAAGATATGATCCAAATAAGCCATCCATCAAGGAAAGGGATTTTAAGGTCTAGTTCAGGACACAAATATGCTACCATCGTGCCACTTCATTTCCGTTAACTTTTAACAAACTTAATGAAAGAACAACAAATCCTCTTTGAGATAAATTTGGCTAGAATAAAGTGAGGTAATTAAAGCCTAATTATTTTCGGTGTGAGGAATGTGAATATGTGGAAATTATTTTTCCAAGGCCTGAAGTTATCTTCAGGAATGGCTGGACTATCTTTGATAGTGGCTCAAACTGTCATCGCTGCTCCCAATGAATCAGAAATCAATTCAAACCAGGGAGATGTAATCTCTCCTCAAGAAGCATTAGGGATTTTACAAAATCGTCCCGTCCTTAAAACCCCTTTAAATCGAGATACCAGTAAACAATTTATCGATAGTAACACTGGGAATGGGATGTCTCAAGTCACCAGTATTTCTGAATTACGGGATGTATCTCCCACAGACTGGGCTTATGAGGCGTTAAGAAGTTTAGTTGAGCGTTATGGTTGTATTGTCGGTTATCCCGATCGCACCTTTCGAGGCAACCGCGCCACTTCTCGTTGGGAATTTGCTGCGGGTTTAAATGCTTGTTTGAATACCATCGAACGGTTATTACAGGAAAATGTTGCTGTTCTCAGAGAAGATATTGAAAAACTAAAGCGTTTAGCACAAGAATTTGAGCAGGAATTGATTGCTTTAGGCGCACGGATAGGTAACTTAGAAGAAAGAGTTGCTTTCCTAGAAGATCACCAATTTTCTACCACAACTAAATTAAACGCTGAAATTCTCTTTACGGTTTCCTCGGCATCCGGTGAACGGGCCTTAGACTCTCGTCAACGGGATGATATTTTTAACTTTGGTAATCCTAATCCCAATGCGACGAGACGCATTGATGATAATGCCACCCTTGGTTTTCGGGCTCGACTCAATTTTGACACCAGTTTCACAGGGAAAGATCGTTTAAGAACTCGCATCGAATCAGGAAACCTAGTCAGATACGATCAGGCCACAGGAACCGTAATGGCACGATTAGGGCATGACATCTTTGACGATGCTAATGTTAGCATTGGGGACTTATACTATCGTTTCTCGGTGGGTGAATTCACTGGCTGGGTAGGAACGAGTTCCCTTGATATTGATGATATCTTCGATGTGGGTACTCCTTTCTTAGCCAGTGGAGGCTCAGGAGCTTTGTCTCGGTTTATTCGTCGTAACCCCTTAGTATTCCGTGGACCAGAAGGTATCGGGGGCGGTTTCCAATATAGGTTCTTTGACGACATCTTCGCTGTACGAGGCTTATACTTAGCAGCCGATGGTAGTGGTAATAGTCCTGATTTGGGAGAAGGTTTATTTAACGGTGAATACAGTGCTGGTGGTCAGTTGGGGCTTTATCCTACGGATAATTTAGACTTCACCTTCACCTATCTACTCTCTTATTTCCCAGAAGGAGAAGCCAATACCTCTTCTAGTAATGGTAGCCGTGTAGCTAGTGATCCCTTCTTGGAAGCTCCCACCTTACGGGATAGTTATGGGATTCAAGGGGACTGGCGTATTAACCAAACTTTCCACTTAACGGCTTGGGGCGGTTACGCTTTAGCCCGCGCCCAAGGAGAAGACGAAAATGGGGTCGATCGCAGAGGCTTTGGGGCGGACCTTTGGACTTGGAGTGCTGCGTTATCGGTTATTGATGTCTTCAAAGAAGGAGCAGTTTTATCCCTTGCAGGAGGTCAGTTTGTGACGGCCGAACGTATTGATGCTTCTCCAGGGGATCTTCGGGTTCCTGATAAGGACACTCCTTACATTATTGAAGCACAGTACAAGTATCCTCTCAATGACAACATCTTGTTAACCCCTGGTTTCTATGTGGTCATTAATCCTGAAGGGGATGAATTTAACAATAGTATCTGGGTTGGTGCATTACGGACGACCTTTAAGTTCTAAGTTATTGCCTTTTTGGGGTAGCAATTTACTAGGGGCTTAATATTATTAAGCCCCTACTTTCGTCTGATTAAAAAGACTAGGGCTAAATTTTGAGAACTGCTACTGTTGCGCAATAGTTCTCAAGGCGATCGCACAATAACATCTGACCATCTCCCGTTGAAATCTCAACTTATATAACCTGTTATAACAGGTTATATAACAAGGAAAAGAAAAATGTCCCCTCTCTTAATGCGTAGTGCTATAGATTTTGAGAACTGCAACTGTTGCGCAACAGTTGAAAAAGCGATCACATTTATCTGGGGACTCAAACTTAAAACTCTAGCACTAGAGTAAATAAGCTCATT